>JAITOY010000051.1 GCA_031289775.1 Synergistaceae bacterium | reverse complement strand
TCCGTGTTCTCGTAGATCAACGCAACCTTTTTATATCCCTCGCTGATAATCCACTTTGACATAAAGTCGCCCTCGAGCGCGTCAGTGGCTTGTACCCTGTAGATGTAGTCGCCGGCGGTTGTTATGAACGGAGATGTGACGCCCCAGCCGACGTCCGCCAATTTGGCTCTGTTGTATATCGGAGCCGCGGCAAGCATCACTGAGCTGTTGAACGGGCCGGAGACGCCGATTATGTCGCTATTGCTCGCGAACATGGTGGCGATATTCGCCCCCTCCTTTGGGTCGCTCTTGTCATCCGCGAAGACGATCTCCAGTTTTTTGCCGTTTATGCCGCCATCCGCGTTGATAAGCTCAACCGCCAACTCAGCTCCGCTACGTCCCTCCTGTCCATCCTGAGCCGCCGCGCCGCTCACCGGGCCGTACCAGCCGAGCTTGATTGTATCGGCGGCCAAGACCGGCGCCGCAAATCCTGTCATCGTCAAAGCGAGCGCAGCTATAAACGCGGAACACACTATTTTCCCCTTCATCAATTCGAACATCCTCCTCTGCAATAAACGCATCAAACTTATCCATCGAGGCGATCCCACTCGAACTTATCTGATCCCACATCACCTCCATAAATCTAGTCATGCAATTATTCCCTATAGTTAAGCACTATTTTACTAAAAAAAAGTACTTAACTATAGTTTGAATTTGCATAAATAGTCAATATTAATAATTTATGCAGAGTACATGAATTTTTTGCAGATGTCAATAGGGTGCTGGTTCAAGGTCAGGATAAACGCGTAGAAAATCGTGAAGTCTTGCGGTCACTTATATGACACAGAGGGAAGATACGAAGTCTTTTAGCCACGCTGTCAATACAGTTCCGGACGCCTCATCTCGAACACCTTCAAAAACGAGCGTATGACGTCGACGGAGGAGGGGTCAATCGTGATGAACGCCCCCTCCTCCCTGTCCTCCGCGCCCTCGTACAGCACGGTTCCAGACGGGTCTATCACCATAGATTTCCCTCCGTACTTACCGACCCTGTTGCAGGCCGCGACGAACATCATGTTTTCTATAGCCCGCGCCTTTAGCATGGCGCTCCAATGTTCGATGCGCGCGTGCGGCCATTGGGCGGACAGGAAAAGCACCTTTGCCCCGTCGAGCGCGTATCTGCGGATGAACTCGCAGAAGCGGAGGTCATAGCAGACGGCGCAGCCAGCTGTGACTTCGCCTATCTCGAAAAGACAGCGCGAACTCCCGGCGGACAGGTGAACAGGTTCGTCGAACATCGGCACGAGATGGGCCTTGTCGTACTGAGCGACAAGTTTTCCGGATGGATCTATGACCTGAGCCCTGTTGAAAAAGCGGCCGGAGCTCCTCGCGAGTACAGAACCCCCGACGAACCAGACGCCGTACCGCATCGCGAGCCCCGACAGGAATTCCTCGCTGGAGCTTCCCTCGTCGTCGGCGAGCTCTTCCTTGCGCTCCAAGGCGTAACCAACGTCCCACAGTTCCGGCAGGACTATGGCGGTGACATTGCTTGCGCCGGCGGAGTATTGCGACATCCATTCCGATACGCGGCGCTGGTTTCCTCGCCTGTCGCCTGTCAATACGTCTATCTGGGCGATCCCGACATTCAGCAAATTAATTCACTTGACTCTGTACACCCAGCCGAATTTGTCCTCGCGGGCGCAGGTCTGGATTCCTGTAATCTCGTCGTATAATTTTTGCGAGACCTCGCCGATTTTGCCGTCGTTGAAGCGCATGACCGTATCGCCCCACTTCAGCTCGCCTATGGGCGATATGACGGCGGCCGTCCCAGTGCAGAGGGCCTCCTGAGCGTGGCCGGACTTGTAGGCTTCCGCCAGATCCTCGATGGATATCTTCCTCTCGGACATCGGCATGCCCCAGCTCTTCACTAATTCTATGACGGACTTGCGTGTGACACCGGGGAGTATGCTGCCGTTCAGCTCCGGAGTCACTACCTCTCCGTCTATGACGAAAAATATGTTCATGCCGCCGACCTCCTCGATATACTTGCGCTCAACGCCATCGAGCCAGAGTACCTGAGAGTAGCCGGCTTTTTCTGCTTCCTCCTGCGACTTGAGCGACGCGGCGTAGTTGCCAGCGCACTTCGCGTAACCAGTCCCGCCCCTGACAGCGCGGACGTAGTTGTCCTCTACATATATTCTCACCGGGGCGAGCCCCTCCTTGAAATAAGCGCCAACCGGGGAGAGTATCGTGGCGAACAGGTAGGAATTTGACGGGTGCACGCCCAAAAACGCCTCGTCCGCGAGGATGAACGGGCGGACGTACAGCGACGTTCCAGGAACCGACGGAACCCACGCCTCGTCGACCTCCACGAGTTTCGCGATTGCATCGAGCGTCTCGTCCTCGTTTATGGGGGGCATACACATGCGCTCGCAGCTTTTGTTCATGCGCGCCATGTTCTGATCAGGACGGAACAAAACTATACCGCCGCCGCTGATCTTATACGCCTTCATGCCCTCGAAGATCAACTGTCCGTAATGCAGACAGGTGGAGGCCGGGTCAAGGGAGAGCGGGCCATAGGGAACTATCCTCCCGTTATGCCACCCGAGGCCCTTCTTGTAACCGATCAGCAGCATGTGATCCGTAAATGTCGATCCAAAGCGAATACCGGCCATTTCCTGATCCGTCGGTCTCTTTTTGGGTTGCGTAGTTTTTTCGATGCGGAGTTCCATATTCGCTCAATCCCTCCTCGTATTTTCAGCTGGACGCGAGCTATAAAAAAGCGCGGCGGACAACGCTTCCCGCGCATCGGCTGTCTTTTATTTTTCGGGCGAGCCGTTGTCCCCGCAACAGTCCCCGCCGCGACCGCGAGAAGAGCCGGAACCGCCGTTGCCGCTGCCGCTGCCTCTGCCGCCGCTGGGGTTGGGCGCACGCGGGTTATCGCCGAGGCCGCTCATGTCGTTGCCCTTTGTGTCGCGTTCGCCATGGAGCAATCCCTCTCCGCTCGTCTCTATCGAGGGCGCGTTCTCAGTCATCCCGGTCGCTGTGATGGAGTCGCCGGCCTTTGTCATAGTGAAGGTCTCGCCGGTCAACCTGTTCACGTATGTCACGACGCTTCCTTCGCTTATGTCGTCGACCGTCACGCTTTCGACGTTTTCTCTCACTATGAAGGAGAGAGTCGTGCCTCTTATGCCTATAGTGCTTGTTGGCGTCGTAATCTTGAAGCCTCTCGGATTTCGCTTGACTATCATCCCGGTTATAATGCGCGCCGTGCCGTTAATGACGCCCACGTTAAAGCGATTCCTGTCCTCTGAGAACACTACCTCTTTGACGTTGAGACGCGTCTCGCCTCTCATCTCGAGCACAGAGCCGTCGACGAATCGAATCGTCGCCGCGCCGGACGCGTCCGTCTCTAATATGTCGAACTCGAACACGCCGTCCCCCGCGGTCAGATCGATCCTCTTATCCTCCCTCGTTGCCCCAAAACCCGCGTTGGCGTTTTCCACATGCCCGACCGGGTTATCCGCCGCAGCCTGGGATTGGTAAAATGGGCAAAAAAGACAAATTATCATCACGAAAAGGAAAATGAGAAAAAACCCGGTCGAGTGCTTGTCATTCATCTCCATTAACAGCATCCTCCCTCGTAGTTGTCCGTACTTCGACTCGCCGGGGTCATTATACACCACATACATCATCAACACTGTTCCTAGTCATAACGAGCACACATGAACATAGTCAGCGCTTTTTCTTTTTGGTGAACGACCTCTTTCTGATGCTCTCCAGATGCCGCGTCAGCTTCTTTGGCGATGTGTTGAGAACCAGCTTCTCCGGAAAGTCGACGCTCTCCAGTATCTTGAGCGCGTTTGTGAACACGCCAGCGTCGAAGCTGAAGTGCGCGTCGCTGCCGCAGATAACGGGGATCTTGAGGTCGCGGCACGCTGCCGCTATGCTGTGGCAGTTCCTCTGGCTTCCTGCTCGGACGTTTGGCGAGTTGTTGTTTATCTCTAACAGCTTGCCATACTCCTTCGCGGCTGCCGTCACGGACTCTATGTCCACTTGGAAGACAGGGTTGCCCGGGTGGGAGATGGCGTCTATCATAGGGTTCGCGAGCGCCGCGATCATGGCCCGCGTGTTTGCGGCGACGTTGCCGCACGGGGGCAGCACGACGTCGTGAAAACCGGCCATGACGAAGTCGAGCCGCTCCAGAGCTTTGTTCGGCATGTCGACGTTTCCGTCGTAGTCTATTATGTTTGCCTCGATTCCGCGAAGCACTCTGACGCCGTATATTTTCTCCGGCAGGAGAGAGAGCGCCGAAAAATACATCGGAACCGGCGCGCCCTCCATCGCCGGCCCGTGCTCCGTGATGGCGATCATCTCAAGGCCTTTTTCGGCTGCGGCCGCAACCATCTCCAGGATCGTGCTGAACGCGTGTCCGCTCGCTATTGTGTGCATGTGTGTGTCGACAATCAGCTTCAATTCGACGCTCCTTCCCTCTTTTACCGAAACATTATACGTAACGGCGGACGGGAAATCAAACGTATAAGAGACGAGGTTCGTCCAAACCCCGGCCAAAATATATATAATCCGCCATGCTACAATATCACCGGCATGTTTTTGGCGGAATTTTGATTTTGTTTAGGGAAGGCAGATGCGGGGCGTCATGGACGAGGACGATTTCAGGTTCGCGATAAACGAAGCCGGTGGGAAAGTATATATTGTCGGCGGATGGGTGAGGGATCATCTGCTTGGCGCGGTTCCTCACGACCGCGATTACGTCGTGGCCGGCGTAGAGGAGGGGGTTTTTCTCGACGTTTTCCCGGGCGCGGCGCGGGTCGGGGGAAAATTTCCAGTATATCGCCTGGAGATCGGCGGAGACTACTGCGACGTCGCGTTCGCGAGGTGCGAGCGGAAGCGAGGTCTTGGCTACAGGGGGTTCGAGGTCATATTTTCGCGCCGGACGACGATCGAGGAGGATCTCTACAGGCGGGACACTACGATCAACGCCATGGCGATAGACCTGCAAAACGGCGAGCTGGTAGACCCCTTCGGTGGCGCAAAGGACGCGTCCGACGGGGTCGTCAGGGCCGTGTCCGAACGCTTTCTCGACGACCCGGTTCGCGCGCTGCGGGCGGCGAGACAGGCGTGCCGCTTTGGTTTTCGGATCGAATCCGGCACGGTTCACATGATGAAATTGTGCCGCGACGAGCTTCGGGGCGAGCCGAGGGAAAGGTTTGTGAACGAACTCGCTCTCGCGTTAAATTGCGCAAAACCTTCCGTTTTTTTCGTGAACCTGCTCGACGCGGAGATACTTGACGTGACGTTCCCGCAACTGCACGCGCTCGTAGGGGTGACTCAGCTCCGCGAGCTCCACTCGGGCGACGTCTTCGCGCACTCGATGGAGGCGGTGGACAGGGCTGCCGCCCTCTCAGGAAGAGTGGAGGTTCGTTTTGCCGCGCTTGTCCATGATCTTGGAAAGGCCTTTACGCCCGGAGAGATTCTTTCCCGTCATTATGGGCGCGACAAACGCGGGGTCGCCGCGCTTCTTGAGTGGAACCGCCGATCGCCGCTGCCCGCGCGCTGGAGGAGGTGCGCGGAGTTCGCCATTCGTGAGCACATGAGGGCGTGGGAGGTAAAAAAAACCAGCAAAATTGCCGACCTGCTCGAACGAATCGGACGTTGCCCGCTTGGCTTTGACGGCTTCGATGCCGTGCTTCGCGCCGATCGCTGCGGGACGCCGCGTTTTTGGGAAAATCGAGCGGAGCTAGTGGAGGCGATGGCGTCGTCGAGAGCGGCGGACGCGCCGCCGGGTCTCTCAGGGGCGGCTCTCGGGCGCTGGATACGTGAGCGCCGAACTATGGCCGTTGCGGCGATGATTCCTCATCATCTTCAGTTGTAGACGGATAACACAAGATACAATCTTCCAACCCCGATGTCGAACGGGAGGGTGAAGCTTTTCACGTTCGATTTCACCGAGGGAGAGAGCTTCAGGTTTTTCCCGGAGAACAACTGCGGCGGCGTTATATCGAGCCCTGGCATGTTCGCCTTGATAAGCGCCTGACCGCTTATCATGTTAGTCATCTCACCGAGCACGCTCATGGACATAGGATCCTCAGAATCCGCCTTTATCATTCCGCCAGTGAAAGCGCTGACAAACGCCTCGAACGACGGCATATCCGCCATAAGCGCGACAGTACACTGAGCCGCGCCTCCGACAATCCCGATGAAGGCAGCCGTTCTGCTTCCCTGAGCCTTGACGCCGGAGGTCATTTCGGGTTTAACAAAACTCGCTTCAATCCCCACGCTCGCGCTCACGCTTATCAGCGAGCTCATATACGAATTCACGAGAACTGCGGGAAGAGTGGTTTTATCCTCCATTATTTCCCAACTCCCATATTAATCTCTATCATCGCACTACCCTGTCGGCAAAGCGCAAGATTTCTTCGAATTTCATCGCAATATTTTACATCCAAAAACGTATTCGGCGACACCTAAAATAAAAAATCGACGAGTCAATTAAGCGCGAATATAACCGCCGGCCTTGTTCACTCTCTCCCAATTTGCTCGAGCGAGACGTTTCTCGTGTGTTCAGTCTTGACCCACTCGCCCTGGTCACCAGACATGAACGGCGCTTTAAACAATATCGGTATCCATGTGACGCCGAACCAGAAGTAAGCGAACGTATCCTTCGCGTATAGGAGCGTTATCTTTCGCCGCCTCATTGACGGGCCGGCTATAGCGCAGAACGAGCAGAAAAAGAATATCGTAGCGATTGGCATTCCGACGAACGCGATCCACTCCGCCAGAGTCTCCGGCGCGTTTTTGCTCAATGTCGGGAAAAGCAGCGAGTTGTTGATGATCGTGTAGGCCATACCGGCGATCATGACGACTATGGCGAGGCATGCTTTGCCGGGGGCGAGCAGATAGAGGAACAGGTCGAGGTACTGGATCCGCCTTGTCGAGAGAAAAGCATAGAGCGCCTTGCCGCCGTATTTTCTGCAAACCCAGTAGTGCCCCTGCATCCAGCGTGTGCGCTGTTTGTAGGATATTCTTATGTCCTGCGGCTTCTCGTCGTATATTACGGCGTGATCGTTCCAGTGTACCTTGCTTCCGGCGAGTATTATCCGTGTGGACATCTCCAGATCCTCCGTGAGGCTCTCCAGATTCCACCCGAGCCTGCGAAGCGTGGACGCGCGGATGACGAGCCCCGTGCCGCCTAACGTGCAGGACAGGCCCCACAGCCCTCGCGCGAGCTGCCAGAATCTGTTCGTGAACCAGTATGCCAGTGCGTACGAGCGCGTCAGCCAGTTGTCGTCAGGGTTTTTGACGTCGAGCATTCCCTGTATTGCCTCCGCCTCCGGGCAGTTCTCCATGTAGTCGTTCATCCGCGCCAGAAAATTTTTCCCCGCGAGATTGTCGGCGTCGAACATGGCCAGAGCGTCGAAATTTTCCATAGGAATGCGGGTAAGCGCCCAGCGCACATTCCATGTCTTGCCGTTTTTTGTCGTGTCCGAACGAATCAGAGCCTCGGCGCCGAACTTCTCGGCCACCTTGGCCGTGTTGTCCGTGCAGTTGTCGCACGATACAAAAACTCTGTAGCAGTTTATCGGGTAGTTCTGTCCTTTGAGGCTCTCGAGAAGCGGCGCCAGAACCGCCGCCTCGTTGTGCGCGGGCACGAGCACGGCAAAGCGCCTGTACTTCGCGGCCGGCGGAATATCCCTCTGGTTGAGGTATCCCCTGCACCCCACGACGAACTGATAGGCGGCGTCCGCCGAAAGGACGGTGAACGCGCCGTATAGACAGAACCGAACGAGCCACCAACCCCACCAAATAACCCAATAATATAGCTCTTCGAACCCGCTCATCACCATTCTCCTTAGAACTCGGGGGGCTGATTTATTTTGCGTTTCCCCAGCAGGCGTATAATTTGACGAAAGACCGACAAAAATATTAGCACATTTTCACTAATTCGGTTAAAATTGTTTAATCAGTTTATTTTTTTTGGAGATTATCTCCTGTAATCTAGACGAATTTTGCGCGCCATGTCGAGCTCGATAAACATGTCGCTTTTCGCGAGAAGCTCGGCCGCCTGTCTCGCGTCCGAAGCCGTCTTTTCAGACCAGGACGCGGTTTTGTTTGTGCGCAGGTCGACGGCCCTCCTGTCGCCGGGTTGAACCCATTCGTACCCCTTCACGAAACTTCCGTTTCTGAAGACGGTCATTTTTTCGCTCGTCTCCCGTCCGGAGAGCTCGCCCAACCCGGCCAAAAGGTCTTCCCCGAAGGCGGAAGCGATCGTAAAGCCCATGAGGGAGGCGACCGTCGGGGCGATGTCTATCTGCCCGGCCGGCGCGTCCGATTTTCCCGCGTACTCTCCGCGAGGAAGGCGCATGATGATCGGTATCGACTGTATGTCGCGCCACGCCGCCGCGCTTGAGATATCTCGTCCGAGGAGCGCGCCGAGCCTGTCGGCGTCGCCCCTCGGTATAGCTGGGTGGTCGCCGTAGATCACTATCAGGCTATTGTCCAGAAGTTCGTCGCGCTCGAGACCGTTCAAGAAGTTCCCAATCTGCGCGTCGGCGTAATGTATCGCGCGCAGATAGTTTCCAGGTACGGTTCCCTCGAGCTCCCCCAGTTGAATGTCTATCGCCTGTCTTTCGAAGGCGCCGAAGTTGAAGGGGTGGTGGCTCGTCAGGGTAATGAGGAAGGCGTAAAATGGGCCGTCGTCCTTGATGTCCTCCAGATATTCGAGCGATTGCCTGAAGAAGTCGCGATCGCTCAGGCCGAGCCCTATGCCCTCGCCGGGAGCGAACTCGTTTTTGCTGATAAAGCGCTCGAAGCCGAGAGCTGGGTACATGTGATTCCTGTTCCAGAAACCTGGTTTGTCGCCGTGAAAAGCGGTTGTCTCGTACCCCCGCGACGCGAGCTCCGTGCCGAGCGTGATGAATGCGTTGCCGGCAAAACGCGCGAACGCCGCGCCCTTCGCGGTCGGAAATAAAGAAGCGTTCGACATGAACTCCGCGTCGGAGCTGTTGCCTCCGGCTGTCTGGTTGAACGCTCGGGTGAAATGGATTCCATTTCTGGCGAACCTGTTTATGTTCGGTGTGACCTCCGTTCCGCCGAACGCGAGCCCGACTACAAACGCCTGAAGCGACTCGACCTGAATCATGATGAGGTTTTTGCCGGCCGCAACGCCGAACGTAGCTCCCCTCGAACCCGCTCGTTGCGCAGCGCGGGATTCGATCCATCCGGCAAGCTCATCCTCCTCTTCCTTTGAGTAATGTTTTTTTGCGATACGCTCGCCCGCGACGTTCATCGCGTCCGCCGCGTGGTAGACGAGCGACCCGACGCTTATCGCGACTGCAGGGCGATCCCAGAGCGATCGGATCGCGCCAGGGACGGCCCTGTCGTAGGAGTGCATCTTCCACGCCGCGCACGAGGCGCCGAGAGTCGCGAGGACGAGCGCGGCGGAGGCTCGTTTTATGGAGAGCCAACGCCATCCGCCCTCTCGCGAAATAGCCCGCGACAGCAGGGCCAAAAAAGGAATGTCGACGAAGTATTTCGCGTCCTGAGGTTCGATAAGGGCGATTATGGCGTCCGACACGTCGCCGGCCTGGGCGTAAAGCCCCAGGTTGTAAAGCGAGAAGAGATCCGCAGAGTAGCGCAGGTAAAGCGCGTCGGTCAATATTAGAAGCGACAGCGCGGCGTCGAGCGCTATAAGGCAGGGGCCTCGCAAGGGGCGGGGCAAAAGCGCCGCCGGAGCGACCACGCACGACAGAACGCCCGCTCCGCCTGCGAATGTTAAAAATGTCAGGCTGAACCTCGGCGAGAGCGACGAGTCGAAAAAATAAAACTTCAGCCACATCACGACGAGAAAAATCGCCGTGAAAAATGGCTCATTTCGGAAAACAGAGGTTGGCCGGGCCATTTACAAACCTCCTCACGCGGCCGCCATTTTTCGAGCAGCCCCGTCATGTCGTTGAACTGGTCTATCAGAGCGTCCGCCTGCTCTACCTGACGTTGTGTCAACGAACGTCTTTTCCTGATTGTACCATTGGTCATAGAGATAGTGACCAAAATAATCTTTTTGCGGGAGGAGGAGATCGACGTCATACGGCGTCTGTGTCACGAGGATCGGTGACAAGCAACGAAGCCGGATCCGTGTATCACTTGCCCATCACCGTTACGGCTAGGGCTGCCGCCGCTTCGCCAGTTGGGCGGGCCACGTCCCAGTACCAACTGGAGACGTCGGGCCAGCTCTTCGCGACGTCGTATTCGGCGCGGCGCAGGTCTCCGCCAGGGACTGATATCACGCACTGGCGCACATTTACGGCGCGGCCGGATTTTTCGGCGATAAAACCGCTCCACGCCCTGCCGTTTTCGTCCAGCAAAAGCGGCGCGGGAGTGATTTTGTAACCGGCGCCGCGAAAACAGTCCTCGGCCGGGTGCAACTGGCGCGTTGCCCTCCATACAAAACGCAGCGCAAGCCTGCTCTCCTCTGGAAACCAACCGTCCTCCACCTCGCTTGCCGGCTGCATTATGAACTCCCGGAATGTTCCAGGAAAGTTCCTCCAGAAGAGCTCCGTTTCAGGGCTGGCGCTTGCCGGGGTCAGCTTACGCCCCTCCCAAAACTCCGGCCAGAGGATCGGCGTCTCGGGGGCCCGCTCATCGGCCGGGCGTCGCTGATATGCCCCGGCAGCCGCCGTGAAGAGGCACGAGGCTAAAAAAACAAAAACGACAGTTTTGGCGAAACTTGTCTTCTGAGTAGTTTGTCTTTCGTCTCGGCGATCGTTAGCGGCGATTTTTCTTTTTCGGTTTCCTCTGAGCCAATGCGCGGCCAGCGCCAGAAAAATGGCGCTGGCCGCGAAGCAGGAGAGCCCTGTGGCCGATTCATATTGATGCGGCTTGAATTTGAAAATCCCCGCGTACCCGGAGTACAATATCGCGGCCCGGAGCGCGTTGGACGAAAGCGCGCAGAGCAGTCCGAAAGCCATCAAAAAAGCGGTCTTCAGCCAGTCGAGCCTGAAGATGAGCGCCGCGCCCGCCGCGAGCAATAGCATTCCGGACAGCATTCCGACTCCGGCGCACGGCGCGTCGACGAATACCTCCAGGACTCCGTCGGATAAGGCGCAGCCAACGGTATGTACGTTGCCTGGCAGGATCGCCGCGGCGAATCTTGCTGCCAAAACTCGCATGGGGTAGCCGAAGACAAACTGCACCGACGGTTCGTATGGGAGGCTGAGGATAAGCATTGGCCAGAGAGCGGCGCTGTCTCGGCGCTCTCTCTGGCTCTGAACCGCCTGTATTGACCAGTAGAGCGCGCTGAAGTACAGAGCGGCGCTGAGCAGCCTGGGGATGGATCGGAACAAAAGACCGGCGGACAGGACAAATAATATTGCGGCGAACAGTGACGGGACATGCGGGGAAAAAGGAACCCTGTTCCTCCCTCGCATGGCGAGACGGGCTACGATACCGCAGGATATTATTACAAACAGGCCGCCCTGGAGCGCTTCGCCCCCGACGCCGAACCATCGCCCCCACAGCCAGGGCCAGATGGGGCCGCAGGCGATAGCGGAGGAGAGGGGAGGCAGAAAATCCCAAAGACGTCCCCGCCAATAAACGTCCCTAAGGCTCACAGCCGCCTCGATAGTCACGCCGCGTCTCCGCCGGAATGGAGCGCCCTCCGCCGGTCGAGCAAAAACAGCAGAAGGAGCAGTGCGAGCGCTACCGCAAAGAGCGCGATTTCCTCTGGTTCCGGTATGGTTGGCACTTTTTCGACCTCAACCGACGGGTCGAGGTCGTGCTCGGCGTATTGGCGCTCGTTTTCCAGCACGACCGCGCCGGTTATGGGCGTGACGAGGCGCAGCTTTATCGCGGTCTCTATATCCTCTTCCGGTAAGGAAACTTGCTGTTCGCGATGTTTTGTCGCAATCTCGGCGGCGAAAGCGAGCCTCGCGATGTGGGGGGAGCCGGAGAGCGTCTCAGCGTCTGCTCCAGAGGTTGGCCGTTGTAGCGAGAATGCGAGCTCGCGGTCGTTCATTGTCGGATGGAGCGACATGGAGAGGACTCTCGATAGCCGCCTCTCAAGCGGCTGGCCGTAGAACAAAGGAAGGCGCAAAAGACCCGTAAGTTTCTCCTCGATGCGGTTTGGACCTGGGAGCAACTGCATGGATAATAAGCGTGGCGAGCTGTACCCATCAGAGCTTGGACGACGCAACATGCGCTGGTTCAATCCGGTCATGTCGGAAATCTCAACCGGCAGTTTGCCGTGCAGCCAGAGCACAACGGAGTTTTGCTCACTCGCGCACAGATCCCACGCTCCGGCGAGGCTGTCGGCCTGATCGTCCGCGCCAGCGAAATTCACTCCCCGAAGGATCTCCGGCCACCGGCGCTTCGCCTCCTCCCTGTTCATGGGGGGGCAGGAGATCCCGCCGGCGAAAAGCGCGATCCTGACGTTATCCGGAAGCTCTTCCAGAACTGTTATCCAGTCGAAATCGTCCGGGCTGAAGAGCTCGGCGCACTGCGCGGACGTATCGATCACAAGCGCGACGAGACGTCGCTCGAGCGGGCGCGCTTCTGATAGCGAGCTATATGCTGTGACGCCGGATAGTTCCGCACGGTAGATCGTGGTCTCAGGCGTCGGAGAGGGGGCAAAAATCCTGACGGAAGCCAGATTCTCCGGCGGCATGTCGCCGCGAACCGCGTAAATGTATCCCAAATCTCCAGCGCCATTGCTTCGGCTCGGAACCACCTCGTTAAGAAGTTCCTCGACGTCCGTCTGCAACGGGGCCTCGCTCTCGGCCCAGAGCGCGACTCGCTGCCCAGGTTCGAATGCGAAATTGCGCTCCGCGATGTACGGCATCAAAAGCGCCATTCTTCCGTCGTCCGGGATCAGCGGCAGAGTGAACCCAACTTTCACCCTCATCGGTACGTCGGGGTTCACAGGGAAACACTGAAGCAACACCCTGTCAGGCCCGGCCGTCGTCAAAAGCGCAGGGTCGCGGGACTGCACGACTGCCACTTGGCTATAAGCCTCCCTGACCGCTCCCCGACGCCCGAACGCCGCCTCGCGCTCCTCGCCGTTTATCCAGAGAGTGAGTCGGCTCACGACGCCACCGGGAGGCATGATTATCTGGCATCTCGCCTCCTTCGCGGACGAGTCTCTGTTCAGAAACTCGAGCGTCAGCTCGGCGTAAGCGAGGGAGGGGCCGGCGTCCAGTCCGGACGGGGAACCGGCGAAGCTGATGTCCATCGCGGCGCTTTTAAGCGAAAGCAGGCGCGAGGACGACGCTACGGCGTCTCCCCCGACCTCTGCGTCCTCGGCGTTTCTTACCCTCTGACGGTTTCCGCGCCGGTACTCGGTTTTTTGTACGTCGCGATAATCAGTTCCTGTCATGCGGTAATAAAGTGTCTGATATCCGCTCGGCGCGAGATAGGGCAAATGCTGGCGAGTGAACGGCAGTTCGCCCCACAGCCTCTGATGGTTTTCCGAGTAGCAATATTCAAGGACTGCTCCCTCCAGATGGAGCCGCTTGAGCATTTTAAGGCCGGAAGCTCTTGTTTCGGGGTCTCCTCCGACGGCCAATCTGGCGTAGTGGTCGGTTACGAACTGTCTGAATTGTGCGCCGCCCAATAAAAGGACGGCCAGAGCCAGCCCCGCGAACCAAAAGCGCCAGTGTCCCGGCCTCTTGTAAACGGCCTGGCCGCAGCGATATAGCTGGAAGTTCTGAAGCAGCGCCGCAACAAATGTCAGGAGGGGCGCGAGCGGCAGAAGTCCCAGCCCCATGAGAAACGTCGACAAAAACGCGAACGGCATGAGCGGGAGGAACATCAAGGTATACCAGAAGCCTACAGCGACGAGATACCCATTCAGAAATGTGAGCGGCGGAAGCGAGAATCTGGAGATTCCTCTTCTCATCTTCGCGATCGTTATCAACAAAATGAACGGTACGGAGACAAGACTCGCGAAGTGCAGCCATGTCGGTATTGGATCGCCGAACGTCTCGGCGCAGATATGTGATAACTCCTCGGTCAATACAGCGACTGCGGCGACTATCGCGACAACGACGTACAAGACGTCACTTATGCGGGGAAAGGGAACTGGCGGCGCCTGGACTGGAATTGCGGGCGGCTTGCGGTCAGGGCCGACGTCAAGCAGGCTCTGAGGATCCACATACGCCTCCGGCGGGTCGAGGCGCGAGAGGATTTCGTCGTCTGGGATGCCCTCGGCGCGCATCTCTGAGATTTGAGTTTCGAGGTCTCTGATGACGCCGGCGCGGACGGTGTGTTCAACCCTGGCCTTAGCAAGGGCAGACTCGACTGAATCAAGATAAACGCGCAGTTCTGGCGGCCAGTTAACGTCCATTATTGTTTTCCCTCCGAAAAGTCATTCAATAAACCCTCCACTGATTCTCCAATTTCGTGCCACGTCGCTATCATGCCATGCAGCCGTCGAATCCCCGCCGGGGTAAGGCTGTAATATCGCCTCGGCGGTCCGGTAGCCGACGGCCTGTGTTCCAGCGAAACCAACCCCAGCTCAGCCTCGCGGTTCAATATAGGATACAGCGTCCCCTCCGTCACGGACAGCCAGGGATATGCCTTCAACCTACGCAGCAGCTCGTACCCATAGGCCTCCCCGTCGCGCAGACAAACCATCACGCACAGTTCGGCGAGCCCCTTGCGCAGTTGGGTGATCCACCCGCGAATATCGTCGTTTTCCAGCGTGGTCTCCAGAATATTTCGCCTCCCATGACAAAGTGTACTTAATACAGGTACATCGCAATACGGTATATCATATAACAAGATACTATTTAGTCAAGGGGTTTATCGAAGCAAGTCGATATCGCTCATTGGCGTATTATCTCGATAGTTACGCCACGCTGGAAATTAGTTTGTATTGTGATAGAATTTAAGAACATGTAGGCTATCTGGTTTTAATCGTCACCATTCAGGCGTTTATCAATAAATCAGCGTTTACTTGAACGCGCGCGACGCGCGATAGGAGATGTAAAGCGTGATGGATGACCTTATAGTTCTCAGCGTCATAGTTTTGATCGTTTTGATTGTGTCGCCCATAATCATGCTCTTTAAGATATCCGGAGTACGAACAAAATTGGGCGAAATCGAAGCGACCGTTCACGACATGAGGAAAGCCATCTTTGCTATGGGGGAGTTCGTTCAGCGTGAGGTCGTCCAGGCGGATAAAGCGGTTTCGGAGGTATCTTCCGAAGCGCGGATTTCCACGGTTTTGGCGCCGGAGCGCGCGACTCCGCCTCAGATCCCAGATATTCCGGACATTGCCCCGAAACCGACCGAGGGCGCGCCTCCTCCCTTGCCAGACTTGTCGGAAAGGGAAACCGCGGCAGCGAGCGATCCAGGCGGAGTCCCCGCGTTCGTTCCGCCGGCGCCCTCATGGGCCGGGATTCAGGCGAAACGCCTTCTCTCATGGCTTTTCTCCGAGGGGAATATCTGGGTCACGGTCGGCGTGATGCTCTTTATCGCGGGGTTCGGTCTGCTCTTTAACTACATCGAGCGGCGCGGCTTGGTGCCGTTCGAGGTTCGCCTCATAGCGGCGGCCATAATCGGAATATGCATGAGTTCGTTCGGATGGAGGATGAGGGAGGTGCGCAGGACGTATGCCCTGATTCTACAAGGCGGTGGCATCGGCGTCCTCTATATAGTTCTCCTCGGCGGGGCGAAGATCGGCTCCGCCATTCCGCCTCAGGCGGCCGTCGTCGGTATGGTTATGCTCTCGGCCTTCACTGTCATACTCGCTCTGCTCCAGAACTTCGAGCTGCTGGCGCTCTTCGCGCTCCTTGGCGGCTATGCCGCGCCGGTCGTCGTTAGTTCGGGCAGTTCGAACTTCGTGGCGCTTTTTTCTATCCACTCGCTGCTCAACTTCGAGATACTGCTCCTCTCTCTGCGGGCCGACTGGAGGAAGACGAGGTGGGGCGGGCTGATAGCCTCTGCGGCAGTCGGGGCCGTCTGGGGTCTTCTGCGATGGCGCGACGAATATTTCGCGTCCGTCGAGCCGTTTTTGATACTTCTTTTTGTCAACTACACGGCTGTGACTCTGATACCGATGTTCCGAGACAGGATCAGGTCAGTAGTAAACGCCGGGGGCGTCGATGTCCCCATGATACTCACGCTCCCATTCGTGTTTTTGTTTTTGCAGATGTCCGCCGCGTCTCACACGAAGTACGGCGTGGCGATCTCCTGCCTGGGTTTAGGCGCTTGGTACCTGTCTCTCGGCAGGTTTGTCATTGGGCGTGGCCGGGAGTTCGGCTATCCATCGAGGTCGCTTCTCGCGTATTGCGTGATTTTTTCGAACCTCGCGATACCGTTTATATTTAAGCAGGCGGTCTCCTCCTCAATATGGGCGGTCGAGGGCTCGTTCCTCATAGCGTTTGCGGCTATCGGCTGTTTCGGCGTGAGAGACGGTCAGGCGCGCGAGGCAGGAGAGGTCTCTGGCACATCCGGCACGCTCGCGTGCGGTCTTCTGCTTCACGTAGGCGCGTTTGTCCTTTACAACTTCTCGCCCTGGCTGCATCTGCCAGCTCGCCTTTACGAAATTCCGCTTTTGCAGTCCGGCCTGCTGGACTGGAAGAGCGAGACATCACCGTTTTTGCTCACCGGATTGCTCTTCGCGATCTCCGCGTTTGTCGGCAGCTATTTTTCGACGCGCTTCGACTTCGGAGAGAAACCTCCGAGGATAGCGAGGCTTGCAAGCATCGAGCTCAGACTGCCAAAGGCATCCACGCTCGTCTGGGGCTTCGCGCTGTACGGCGCGGTCTGGTGGACATTAGCCGTTCTCAACGCGGCGCTTGTCTCCTTGCGCGATTCTGGTATGACCGCGTTTTCGGTTCTCTGCCTCAGCGCTGCGCTTGGGTATCTCGTCTCCGCTCGCCTGAAGTGGAGGGCGATCCGTTTTCTTGCGGTCGCCCCTGTAATGCTGGTAATGCTGCACGTCGTTCTGTTGCTGACGCACCACGCTTTTTGGATAGGCCGCCCTGTTATCCCCAACTGGTTTCCCTTCGCTAACGACGTTACTTCAAAAATTTGGCTGAACTGGGTCGCCGCGGCGGCCATGCTGGCTGCCGCGGTCTTCGCGTACAGGAGGGAGGCATCGACGAAGTGGAGCGCGGTCGCGTGGGGTGCGATGATTTTCGCGGTGCTCGCGTACACGTCGTTCCATGTCCTCGGGTACGCGGCTCTCGCGCCTGCTGTAACCGAGTGGCTTGTGAATATCTCGTTTCTCTCGCGTTTTTTACCGGTTGCCCTCGCGGTTGGTCTGCTCACGATGAAGCGCTTCGAACGGAGCGTAAAGCTCACAGAGTACAAGGCGGGGAGCCTCGCCGCCCTCATCCTGCTCGTGGCGCTCGACCTGCCGGCGTTTGTGGCGAGCTTCGGCGAACCTAGCTACATAGGGGGGTTATACATACCGATTATCAATCCGGTCGAGCTATATCAGGCGTTATTTTTCACGTCGCTCACAATGCTCCTGCGCCTTCTGCCGGTCGGGGGCGCGAGGCGGATCTCGCTCTACCGCCTCGTACCGTTCCTCGCGTTTCTCCTGCTGAACGGCGTCGCCGCGAGGGCGGCGCGGCAGTATTTCGGCGAAAATGTGTGGTATGATTTTTTCGGGAACGCGCCGTATTTTCAGGGTTTCCTCGCCATTCTCTGGGGTTTGGCCGCCCTTGCGCTCATATTCTGTGGGAAGATGTACTTTGAGCGAACCCTGTGGGCAATGGGCGCCGGGCTTCTCGTGTTCGACATCGCCAAGCTGCTTTTAGTCGACCTCAAAAACAGCGCGACCGTGGTCAGAATATTCGCGTTTCTGCTGCTGGGCGGGCTTTTTCTGCTCATAGGGTGGATAGCGCCGCTGCCGCCGAAGAGAGCCGAGCCGCCTGAAATTTCCGGCGACGGCCCGGGGGAGGAGACGCAATGAAGCTTGTAAAACGCATGAAAAAAATAACCTGTTTTTTTGGATTTGCGGCGCTTTTTTCTTTTGGCTTTTTGTCGGCGTTTGCCTCCGAGAGCTCCGAGCCGCCTCGTCCGGGTCTGTTCGACGCGCGCTATACGCTTGACGCGCCGGAGAGCGGCGGTCTGTACTGGTTGCGCCTCTCGGATGAGGTATTCAAAAACGTCAGGTACTCTTACGAATGGGACGTCGCCGTGTTCAACGCGTCCGGCGACCTCGTCCCGTTCATGACTACGGATGAGGACGGATTTAATCCGCTCTCTGGGGGCGAAAAAACCGGGGGCGCGGCGATGGAGTTCCCAGTGCCGGTTTACAGGATGTCTGGCGCGAGAAGCGGGCCAAACCAGCCAGAGTTTTCCGTGAAGACGGATGGAGAAGGGCGGATAACGGAGGTTACGACCGGGCCAGCCGTGGAATCCGACAAGCGCGGCCCGGGGAGATACCTGCTTGACCTGTCGGGTATCGCGCCGAGGTCGAACTACTCCGAGGGACGCGCGCTCGAGATAACCCTGAGGAACGCGGGCGACTCCACGCCCATCGTAAGCCTGTACGAGTCCGAGGATCTGATGAACTGGACTCGTCTCGCGAGCGGGATGCCCCTCATACCGGAGAGAGGCGAGTTTCCCGGTAGGTCGCGATTTGTGGACGTCCAGGGCTCGCCGAAGTACATGACGATCGAATTTGAATCGGACGACGGCGTCGAGCTTGAGAGCGTCGCCGCGCATGTCCGCGAGCGAGAGGTGATTGTTCAGGCAGCACTCGAATCCGCCGAGTTCGACGGGGAGGCCATTCCCGACTCTAACTCATTTTTATACGACACGCGCGGGGCTTTCCCCGCCGATGAGGCGAATTTCACGCTTTTTGCCCCCGGCATTTACTCCGCCGCAGTGTATTCGAGGGCAACGAGCGGAGACGAGTGGGCTTTCAGGGGCGACATCACTCTTTCGTTCATCAGACCCGTCGAAAACTCGGAACAAAGCGGCGAGATAAAAAATCAGGGGATAAAAATTTACGGCGGTTCGCGGTACAGGGACAGTCGGTATTGGTTGCTCACGTTGCGGGAGAAGCTGTCCTCGGCCCCTCGGATGGCGCTTTATTGGCGTCCGAGGGCCCTCATATTCATGGCGCAGGGCGAGGGGCCGTACACATTGGCAGTAGGTAACGAAAAGGCCACACAAGGGAGGACGCCTCTTCAGAGGCCCGACCTTCTGACCCGGATTCTCGGCCCCGGCAGGCTCGCGCCCTCCGAATCGAGAATAGTATCGAGGCTTCCGGACAACCTGCCAACGGTTTCTGAGGATAAAACCAACAGATGGATTGGCGAAAACTGGCCCCAATATGCGGTCTGGGCAGTGCTTGTCGCAGGCGCGCTAACTCTGTCTGGCATGGCATGGAAGCTGATTCGCGCTAAGGACACAAAATAGTTCAGTTGATTTCGTTATTTTAAAAAATTATTTTTGCTCGTTGGCGTTGCTTTTTCTCCAGACTGACCCTAGAATAGCTTTCATGTGCCAAATTTACTTATTTTTTACAGTACCGTCAATTTTGTGCGAGGCTTTTTTGGGAAAAATACTCATGAAGGGAGGTGACGTGGTTGGCCCAGAATATGGCTGACGAAATCAGAAGTAAAGAGACAGACGCGAAGGGAATTATATCCGCCACGAAGGCCGAAGCCGCGAACCTGTTGGCGTTCGCGCGCACATCGGCGGAACAGTCTGTCAAAGAGGCGAGGCAGAGGTCACACCGAAGCTTTCGCGAGCAGGTGAAACAGGCGGAGGCGGAGGCGGAGGCGTTGGCAGTGGATACTGTGGAGAGCGGCAGAGGGGCTGCCGATGAGTTTTACTCGAGCAAGAAACCAGGGATCGACGGCATCGCAGACTGGCTGGTAAAAGAGGTGATGTCCACTTATGGCAATAGCTGAGATGCAAAAAATGCGTATGGCTGTTCATAAATCGGTTGCGGACAAGCTGATCGACAAGATTCAAAGGCTTGGTTGCTGCCAATTTATACCGAACAGCGGCGAGGGCGTCGACGGGGCTGCGATCATCCCGCTGCGTCAGCGTCTGCGAAAACTGGACGACCAGCTCGCCGAGGCTCGTTCCGTACTGCGGTTTCTCGATCCGTTCGCGACCGAGAAGGGCGGCGGGATGGCGAAGGCGTTCGGCGACGTCCCAAACTACACTCTTTCGGAGCTTGCCTCGATCGCGTCAGCCGACAGATTCCCCCGCGTCGTGAGCGAGACGAGGGTGGTCGAGAAAAAGCTGTCCGACACGAGGGCGGACGCATCGAGGGCGACGGGGTTGATAGCGCAGCTTTCGCCGCTGTCCGGGCTGCCTTACCCTCTCGATCTCTATGGCAGGGGCACGGAAAAAATAACGGGCTCGCTCCTATCCGTCAACAAATCAAATGTCGAGCCGCTCAAGGCTGGGCTCTTCTCGTCGTTCGGGGATATGATCGAGTTCCATGAACTGCCGGCTGACGAAAAGGCCGAGAGCCGCATCGTCTCCATCCTGTACCCCCGGGAGAGCGCGGAGGCGCTTCAGGAAATAGCAAGCAGTCTTCAGGCGGTGAGGATCGACGTGCCTCAGGGCCTGTCCGCGACCCCCGGTGAGGAACTCTCCGTTTTGGAGGGTGAGCTCCTCGAGGCGAAGGAGAGGGAGTCCTCGACGATAAAGGAAATAACCTCTGTCGCGAACGAACATTACTCTCTCTGCCAGAACTGCACGGATTACTGGAACATAGAGAGGGCGAAGATCGAATCGCTTATCTCGGGCGAGCAGACCGAGCAGATCACGCTCCTTTTGTTCTGGATACCGGCGAGCTGCCTCGACCGCTTCAAGGAGGCCGCGGCACCTTTCGAGAGTCTGACCGAGGTCGCCCGCCTCACGCCCGAAAAGGACGAGATGCCTCCAACGCTGCTTTACAACAGAAGGTTCACCGAACCGATGGAGCCGCTCATAACCATGTACGGCACGCCGACCTACGGCAAGATGGATCCGACCGCGTTTACGGCGCCGTTTTTTTACATGTTCTTCGGCATCTGCTACGGGGACGCGGGTTACGGCTTGCTCATAGCCGCCGGGCTTATGTTTCTACTGATGAGAAAAAACGTCGAGGGGGCGATCAAAAAATTCCTTGAGATACTCATCATAGGCAATATAGGCGCTGTGATATTCGGAGCGCTGACTTTTTCGTGGTTTGGGGACGGCATAACGAGTTTTTCGTTTCTGAACTTTCTCGCCCCGCTCGAGAAACTCAAGATCCTCGACCCCATGAACGACCCTATGACCATGCTCAGCGTCTCACTTGCGCTGGGTTTCATACAGATAATGTTCGGGTTGGTTCTGGCGTTCATCGGGAATGTGCGCAGCGGAGAGACGTTCGCGGCTTTGGCCGACCAGGGGGCGTGGATCGTCTTTTTGTGCGGGCTTGTTCTGGGGGGATTGTCGGCCGGAGGCGCGCTCGGTATGCCGGCCAACATTGGCTGGATCATAGCCGGTATCGGCGCGGTTGTCCTCGTGGCCACTCAGGGAAGGTCGAAGCCGAGCATTTTAGGCAAGATATTCTCCGGCGTGTTGAGCCTGTATAACGTGACGTCATATCTTGGGGACATTCTAAGCTACAGTCGTCTTCTGGCCCTCGGGCTCGGGTCGGCCGCGATAGCGATGGTCGTCAACATGCTCACACACATGGTCTCCGACGCCATCCCTGTTGTAGGAGTTGTGCTCGGGATCGTGATATTCATCATAGGGCATGTTTTCGGGATGGCGATCAACATACTGGGAGCGTTCATACACTCTCTCAGGCTCCAGTACGTGGAGTTCTTCGGTAAATTCTATGAGTCATCCGGTGAGGACTTCGCCCCGCTCGCAATCTCCACCCAATACGTGAGGATCAGCGAAGGGGCCAAGGCGCCCTGACCTGGAACCGTCCCTCTTGGGACAAAAAATCAAAAGGTGCTTAGGGAGGTATTGATGTAACATGGAAGGAATAATCGCAACAATGGCTGATCAGCTTGGGCCCGCCCTGGTCGTTCTGGGGGCGGCGTTGGCCGTAGGGTTTGCAGGCTCGGGCTCCGCGTGGGGAATAGGTATCGCCAACGAGGCGGCTGCTGGAGTCATCACCGAGGATCCGAGCAAATTTGGCTTCGCGCTCATTTTGCTGGCGCTCCCCGGCACGCAGGGCATCTACGGGTTCCTCATAGCCCTTCTCGCCATAACAAAGATCGGTCTGTTGTCGGCGACAGCGGTACCCATCACAATTTGGCAGGGTCTCGGCATATTCGGAGCGTGCATTCCGATAGCGATCGCCGGCTTTTACTCGGCTATATGGCAGGGCAAATCCTCGGCGGCCTGCATCCTGCTGATCTCAAAGCGCCCCGACCAGATGGGCAAGGCAGTCATTCTTCCGGCCATGTGCGAAACGTACGCCGTTTTAGGGCTTCTGATGAGCATTTTCCTGTTGAGCGGAATAAAAGTCGGTTGAGCGTCAGAGCGAGGGAGGAATACCATGTCGCTGGCTCAAATTACTGAAAAGATAGAGCGTGACGCGCGGGGCGAGGCGGATAAAGTAATGACGTCCGCTCGCGAGCGCGAGGCCGAGATAAAGCGCGAGGCAGTAGATGAGGTTAAAAAAATCGAGGATGCCTCGAAAGCCCGATTCGACAAAGAGCGCCCAGAGATATTCAAGAGGCGCGAGATCGTGGCCAGACTGGACGTGGACAAGCTCCAGCTCGGTGTCAGAAGACGCCTGATTCAGGATGTGTTCGACGTTGCGCTCGAACGCCTGAACAAGCTTGGAAAAGACGAATATATCGTCTTTTGCGGATCCCTTCTCAAGGAGGCCTCCGAGGGAGGGGAGGAAGTTCTGGAACTGTCTTCGAACGAAAAACACCTTGGGAGCGAATGGGTAGAGGAGTTCAACGCGAAAAACGGCGCCAGCATAACCCTCTCGCCGAACCGGCAGGATTTTTCCGGCGGTTTTATCCTGAACAAAGGGCGCGTCTCGGTCAACTGTTCATGGGAGATGTTGATGAGGGTCACGCAGGAACATCTGGAGGCCGAGGTTGTGAAGCGGCTTTTCCCGGCTTGATGGAGGTGATCTGATGTCCCGCAGCGAGGATTACGGCTATGCTGTGGCGCGCATTCGCGCCATGGAGCGACTGTTGCTCGACGCCGGACAGTTTCAGAGGCTGCTCGAAGCGGACGATATGGGCGGGGCGCTGAAGATATTGGGCGAGACGGCTTACGGAAGGAACCTCCCCGACACCGGCGCGGATGAGCGTTACGACGCCGCGCTCGAGGCGGAGCTTCTGTCGGTGTGTCAGGAGCTTCGGGCCTTCGTTCCGGATAAGACGCTCGTTGATTTGTGCAGGATCCAGTACGATTTTCACAACGTCAAGGTTCTGCTCAAGAGTCTCTTCAACGTGAAAAGCGGAGGGAAAAAGCGCTGGGATCTCCTGACTGGCCTCGGAACGATACCGACGGACGATCTGATAGCGAACATCGAGTCCGAGGATTACCAGCTCCTGCCCTGGGGGCTTCCCTCTCTGATCACGGCCTGCCTCGCGAATTGGGAGCAGGCACGGGACATCGTCGAGGTCGAGAGGCTCCTGGACGGCGGAATGTTCGCGGCCATCCTCCGCGTCTCGCGGGAGATGGACGAGCCCGGCGTCACGAAGTGGGTGAAGGCCAGAATAGACTCCGAAAACATACGGAACCTGCTTAGGCTGAAACGCTTCGGGATAGACGCGGCGAGGGCGTTGACGTTCCTCCACGCTGGGGGGACGGTCGGGCCGGAGGCGCTCATCGCGCTTTTACCAGAGCCCTTCGACGGTTGGGCCCGGGCAATTTCGCACGCGGACATCGGCGCGGCAATAGCCGGCGTGCAGGACGAAGGCGACTTCGACACACTGATAGTCTCCTTGGAGAAGGCGCTGGACGACTACTGCCGCGATGTCATATCGAACGCTCGTTACAGCCAGAACGCGCCGGAGAATATTCTGGCCTACCTCTGGGGCAAGGAGATGGAGATAAAGAACATAAGAACCGTTCTCGTATCAAAAGGAGGCGGCGGAGACAGAGAGGCCACGAGGAGGATGCTGAGGCATGGCTACTAACAAAAGAGAGGCGCCGATGGCCGCTGTAGGCGCTTACGACAGCGTCCTTCCCTTCCAGGCGATAGGCGTCGAGACGGTTGTTATAAACGCCGAAAACCAGGACTCCCTGCCGGGCATAATCGCGAAATTCGCGAGGGATCAGTACGCGGTGCTCTTTCTGGAGGAGTCCCTCTTTGCCGATTTCCGCAGCGAAGTGGACGGGATCAACGAGACTGAGGCGCTTAGCGTAATACCCATTCCAAATCAGGGCGGCTCGCTTGGCGTAGGCGTGGATTCAATACGCAGAAGCGCGGAACGTGCGGTTGGTATGGACATATTTAACGTCGGTTAGCCGGCTTTTACTTTATTTAACGAAAAATTTTGGAGGCGATGCGAGTGGCCATGGACAAAACGATACAGGGGACCATCGCGAAGATATCCGGCCCTCTTGTTGTGGCGAAGAACATGTTGGGCGCGCGCATGTTCGACGTTGTTCGAGTGGGAGAGGCGGGGCTTGTCGGAGAGATAATAGAACTTCGCGATGACACGGCTTCAGTGCAGGTCTACGAGGAGACCTCAGGTCTGAAACCTGGGGAGATCGTCGTCGACACGAACGAGTCGCTGAGCGTCGAGCTCGGCCCAGGTTTGATAGAGCAGTTTTACGACGGGATTCAGCGGCCGCTCGAGAGCATAGAGTCAGTGGCGGCCAGCCCGTACATTACGAGGGGCATATCTGTCCCGGCGATCAGCCGAACGAAAAAATGGGACTTTGTCCCGACCGCCTCGAAAGGCGACTCCGTCACTGCCGGCGATATACTTGGCACTGTGAGGGAGACTATATTGGTGGAGCACCGCATCATGGTTCCGCCAGGGCTGGAGGGGACGATCGAGCGGATCGCGGGCGGCAGCTTCACCGTAGAGGAGATCGTCGCCGTTATAAAAGACGGGCGCGGCCGCAGCCACGATGTATCGCTCCTCTCGCGCTGGCCCGTCAGGAAACCGCGCCCCGTCACGCGGCGTCTGGCGCCAGAGTTGCCTCTTACAACGGGGCAGAGGGTCGTCGACATGTTTTTCCCGATAGCGCGCGGCGGCACGGCATGTGTTCCGGGGCCGTTCGGCTCCGGCAAGACCGTCATTCAGCACCAGCTCGCGAAGTGGGCGGACGCCGAGATAGTCGTCTACATAGGCTGCGGCGAACGAGGAAACGAGATGACGGACGTGCTTCTCGAGTTCCCTGAGCTCGAGGATCCGCGCTCGGGACATCCGCTCATGAAGCGTACGCTCCTCATAGCAAACACGTCTAACATGCCGGTTGCCGCCCGTGAGGCGTCGATTTACACCGGCATCACGATAGCGGAGTACTTCCGCGACATGGGTTACTCTGTCGCGCTCATGGCCGACTCGACGAGCCGCTGGGCCGAGGCGCTCAGAGAGATGTCGGGGCGTCTGGAAGAAATGCCAGGCGAGGAGGGCTACCCCGCCTACCTCGGCACGAGGATGGCGTCGTTCTACGAGAGGGCCGGCAGGGCGATCTGTCTCGGCAAGGATCGCCGCGAAGGCGCCGTGTCCGTCATAGGGGCCGTCTCGCCTCCGGGCGGAGACCTCTCAGAACCGGTCACCCAGAATACTCTGCGCGTCGCGAAGGTCTTCTGGGGCCTCGACGCGCAACTCGCCTACCAGCGCCACTTCCCAGCCATTAACTGGCTCACGAGCTACTCGCTGTACGCGGAGACGTTGGGGGAGTACTGGGACAACGAGTACGACGGAGAGTGGAGCGACATGCGCATACAGGCCATGTCCCTGCTCGAGGAGGAGGATCAACTGAAGGAGATCGTCCGCCTCGTCGGCATAGACGCCCTCTCCAGGGAAGAGCGCATAGTCATGGAGACCTCGAAGTCGATAAGGGAGGACTTCCTGCATCAGAACTCGTTCCACGAAGTCGACACTTACGCGTCCATGGACAAGCAGGTGAAGATGATAAGGAACATCCTTACGTTCCATAGATTGGGCATGCAGGCTCTCGCGCGCGGAGCTCTCCTCAAGGACATCATCGCGTCGCCTATACGCGAGGATATAGCGCGCATGAGGTATGTCGAGGAGTCGAAACTGGACGGGCTCGACGATCTCGAGAAAAAAATCACCGAGGAACTCGGCAAATTTACGGCGTCAGGAGGCGAGGAAGATGTTGCCTAAGGAATACAGTTCCATTTCGAACCTCTCGGGCCCTCTGATGGTGGTGGACAAGATAACGGACGTGCGCTACGACGAGCTGGCTGAGATACGCCTCTCGAACGGCGAACGCAGGCGCGGAAGGGTGCTCGAAATAACCGAGGACAGAGCCTTGGTTCAGGTATACGAGGGCAGCACCGGGATAGACGCCGACACGACGAAAATACGCTTCCTGGGCGACGTGCTCATGCTCCCAGTGGCGAAGACCATGCTCGGTCGTATATTCAACGGGCGCGGCGTGCCGATCGACGGCGGCGCGGAGATAATACCCGAAAAAGCCCTCGACGTGAACGGAAACCCGATGAACCCATACTCGCGCGACTACCCGTCCGAGTTTATCCAGACGGGCATATCGACTATAGATGGCATGAACCCGCTCGTGCGAGGTCAGAAACTGCCCATATTCTCCGGCAGTGGTCTGCCCCACAACCGCATCGCGGCCCAGATAGCGCGTCAGTCGACTGTCATCAGCGGACACGCCGCCTTTGCGGTCGTTTTTGCGGCTATGGGCATCACGTTCGAGGAAGCGTCGTTTTTTATGGAGGACTTCAGGAAGACGGGCGCTCTGGAGCGCACAGTCATGTTCGTGAACCTCGCGGACGACCCGGCCATTGAGCGTATCGCGACGCCGCGTCTTGCCCTTACCTGCGCGGAGTACCTCGCCTTCGAGCATGACATGCACGTCCTTGTAATACTGACCGACCTCACGAACTACTGCGAAGCGCTCCGCGAGATCTCAGCAGCCCGCAAAGAGGTTCCTGGACGCAGGGGTTATCCGGGATATCTGTACACGGATCTCGCGACGATGTACGAGCGAGCGGGGCGTCTGCGCGGCAAGAGCGGTTCGATAACTCAGTTCCCGATACTGACGATGCCGGAGGACGACAAGACGCACCCGATCCCCGACCTCACCGGTTATATCACAGAAGGGCAGATCATCCTCGGCCGCAGCCTTCACCGCAAGGGCATCTACCCGCCGGTGGACGTCATGCCGTCTCTGTCGCGGCTCAAGGACAAGGGGATTGGCAAGGATAAAACTCGCGAGGATCACGCGGATCTCATGAACCAGTTGTTTGCGGCGTACTCGCAGGGCAAAGAGGCCAAGGAACTGGCCGTAATACTTGGCGACAGCGCGCTCAGCGAGGAGGACAAGGCGTTCGCGAAGTTCGCCGACCTGTTCGAGGACACGTACGTTCGCCAGGGCGAATACGAGAACAGGACGATTGAGGCGACGCTGCGGCTCGGCTGGGAACTTTTGACTCTCGTGCCTGTGAAGGAACTGAAGAGAATAAGGGACGCCTACATAGAGAAGTATCTGCAGCCATTGATCGCTGAAAAAGCCGAAAAAGCAAAGAAGTAGGGCAGGTGGAATCCTATGGCGAAGGCGCTTAACGTAAACCCAAATCGTATGGAGCTGTCGCGCCTGAAAAAGCGCGTCATAGTGGCGAGGCGCGGCCACAAACTCCTGAAGGACAAGCAGGACGCCCTCATAAAGGAGTTCATGCTAAAAGCGCGCGCCGTAAAGGCACTCAGAGAGGACGTGGAGCGCGAGCTTCATCTCTGCTATAACAGCTTCAGGATTGCGCGCGCCCAGACGTTGCCCTCTATGATAGAGCAGTCGCTAATGCTGGCAGGCGGCGCGACGAGCGTTCAGGTCGCCTATCAGAACGTGATGAGCGTCAACGTCCCGCGCTTCCAGCTTCCCGAGCGCCCGATACAGCTCAGCTACGGCCTCGGCTCGTCTCCGGGCAGCTTGGACGTAGCGCTCGAGCGCTTCTCGCGCACCATCCGCCGCCTCGTTGAACTCGCGGCCGAGGAGAAGGGGCTGAAGCTCATGGCGCTTGAAATCGAGCGCACCAGAAGGCGCGTCAACGCGCTCGAGCACGTTATGATCCCCTCCTTCACGGAGGCAATTCGCAGCATCTCCATGAAGTTGGAGGAGAATGATCGTTCGACTTTGAGCAGGTTGATGGTCGTAAAGGAGATAGTGCGCTCACACTGAGCCCGACATCGGCATAAAAATCGCAGGACTCGAGTTGTGCGGCTGGCCCGCGAGACCCGGGGCCTGCATTTTTTCGGGCCCGCTCCTGTGTGGCGTTTCGGTCGTCAGGCGGCGGGTTGTTCGTCCGGGTAGATGATCCTTCCCTCGGCAATCATCATGATGCCGAGGCCTATGAGAGAGAGACCGGTCAGAAGGGCGAGTATTATGCCCTCGACTTGGGGGTGTGAGAGCAGCGCGGCCGATAAAAGCAACATGACCGCGGCACTCGCGAGCATCAGCCACCATTTCGCGATACCGGCCGCTTTTATCTGAATCGATATATAGAGTCGGAGGCACCCGGAGAGCAACACCCAGACGCCGAGTAAAGTCGTGATTGTAAATATCGCGAACCCTATGTGCGAGAGGAAAAAGACGCCAAATAAAACATCAAGCAAACCAAGCGGCAAAAGCCAATTGGGCCTGAGCGGATTGCCGCGCATGGTAAAATACGGAACCAAGTTATTTATTCCAGCTAAGATAAACCCAACCCCCATAGATATGGCCGTCGAAATCAGGGCGACCACAGGGCGCATTGCGGACAAAAGTCCAAGTGCGACAAAAATGACTCCCGCTGTGTAAAATGTCCACCTTGCGGTCTTGTTGAAGTTATACGCCATACAGAATATTACTCCTTCGGTTTGCCACTATGAACAACTATATCGTCATTTTCCGCGCATCGCGGCGTTTGTTTCGACTATCATCCGGATCAGGACGTTGTCGGTCCACATTTCAGAGCCAGGCATAACGCTATTGCCCAAGACGGCAACGCATATCGCGACGAAAACCACTATCAAAACGGCGAGCATTAATTCGTAAACCTTGTTGTGCCGGACGTAAAGAGAGCGACGCTTGATCGGTATCCTTCGCCGTTTTGCCACGGCATCCACCCCCCTCTGGGATATTTTAACACAATTGAAGATAAATTCAATTTTATCAGATGTTCGCTAAATTACATCGCGTGAAAGGATGAAATTATTTTAGTGGAACTCTGCGGGGCACAATGGATTAAATTACCAGGAGCGGTGTGGAACGCCTGAAAATGGGTGGCGGTTTCGCGCTTCCGAAGGGCTGAACCGCCTTTCAGAACAAAAAACGCGAACACCAATACGCGTCGCGCTTTAAATATCGCATTTCGTACTCGACAGCGTCCCTACAGGAAAAATTCGTTCAGGACGGCTGTGGTTGGGCGAGGTTTCTCCAACGACTCGTATATCGAGCGGGCAAAACTGACGACCGCCGAGTCGATGCTTCGCTGGTAGTTCGATATGTTTTTCTTGACGGCGTCGAGATAGTCCGCTTTGTCGGCGTCAAGCACTCGATCTTCGCCTTCCTCCGACATCTCTTCGTAGTCTGCGCCGACATTTATGCCAGTGTATCTTGCAATCGCGTAGCCCTCGATCTTCGTCATGTTCGACAGGTCTACTTCGTCGACCGGCACGAGATAAGCGCTCTGCACTCCGCTCTCCACAGTCTCAATGTATATGACGGGCTTTTTGGAGGTCGACGTTTTGTCCTCGCAAGCCCATACTGTATCGCCGTTTTCGTAGGAGTCGACGAGATGAAGCCGTCTGGGGCCCGGCGCTCTGTATGATTTGTTCACCGGCGCCGTGAAACGCGCCTCAGCGATCTCGCGTTCGGCTGTCGGATCCGCAAGGAGATCGGCCTCGACCGTTTTAGCCGGCTCAGAGAGAGCCTCCGAGTGCGCGAGGGATTTCTCGTTGAGTTTAGCATAGTAAAACAAACTGACGAGATTTGAGCTATAAGAAATATTGTTTGTCATACTAACGCCTCGTTGCGATCTGACAATCCGTTGCCGAGTTTTTATTCCATTGTTATATATTTCGGCTTTTTCCCGGCAATACTTTAGGGATAGGATCGATAATCATTTACTTCCGCATACGATATAAGGCGCAAGATTCTTCGGTTGCACGGCCGCATTCGGCAAATCATCACGCGGAGAGAGCTCCGGCTCTCTTCCGCGTGATGACCGCTTTGGCGGTATGTCTGCCGCTTATCTCTGGCTCAACTCGAGCAGTATGCCGCCTGTCGCCTTTGGGTGGATGAAGGCGATCATGGCGCCGCCGGCGCCTTTGCGGGGCGTCTCGTCAATCAGGCGGATGTTTTTCCCCTTCAGCTCGGCTAACGCCGCTTCGAGGTTATCGACGCGGATGGCGATGTGGTGGATGCCCTCGCCCTTTTTCTCTATGAACTTGGCGATAGGGCTCTCCGGCGACGTGGCTTCGAGAAGCTCGACCTCGGATTCTTTTATCGGGAGGAACGCCGTCTTAACCTTCTGATCCTCCACAGTCTCCACGCCAGCGCACTTGATGCCGAGCGAACCCTCCCAGAACTTCAGCGCCTCGTTGATGTCGCTTACCGCGATGCCGATATGGTCGATAACTGTTGTTTTCATGACAAAACCCCCCGTAAATTTTATCTTTAACCCTTTAGGCCTCTAACAATAAAGTCAGCGTTTAATTTACTTTTTCATCGTGCCGATGACCCGGAGCCTCTCGTGCCAGGAGAATGCCTCGTACAGGAGGTGAGGCTCATGTCCCTTGCCGAGTTCCGCACGGCGCTTGTAGTCGCGCAACAGCTCCTGATAGTCGGGGTGAGCGCATTTTTTGATTATCTCCTCGGAGCGTTCCCTCGGCGAGAGACCGCGCAGATCCGCGATGCCGTACTCGGTCACTATTATGTCGACGTCGTGCTCAGTGTGGTCTATGTGCGAGCAGAACGGCACAACCTTCGATATTTTCCCGCCGCCGGACGTCGACGGGCAGAGGAACGCTGTCAGATACGCGTTTCTCGCGAAGTCGCCGGAGCCGCCGATGCCGTTGAGCATCCTCGTCCCGCCGGCCATCGTCGAGTTGATATGTCCGTAGATGTCGACCTCGACGGCCGTGTTCATCGCGATGATGCCCAAGCGACGAACGACTTCCGGATTGTTGCTTATCTCCTGTGGGCGCAGTACTATACGATCCTTGAAGTCGTTTATGTGCGGATAATACTTCGCCGCTCCGTCCGGGCTCGGCGTGAGAGCCGTGCTCGACGCGAAGGAAATTTTGCCGGACTCTAGAAGCTCGAACACCGCGTCCTGAATGACCTCCGTGTAGACGGTGAGGCCGTCAGTCGGCCACTCCGACAGGCCGGCGAGCACCGCGTTCGCTATGTTGCCGACGCCGGACTGGAGGGGGAGCAGCTCCTTCGGAAGCCTGCCGTTTTTGACCTCCACGCTCAGAAAATCTATGAGGTTCGAGGCCATTTTGCTGCTTATCTCGTCCTCCGGCGCTAACGGGCGCTGAGAGTCCTTCACGTCCGAAGGCACGATAGCGACGATCTTCTTCGGGTCGCATGTCAGATAAGGGAGACCTATCCTGTCGTGTACGTTGGAGATGGGGATCGGCTTTCTGTTCGGGGGGTTCTCCGGCGTGTAGATATCGTGTATGCCGTAAAGGCCCTCGGGTTGAACGGTGTTTACCTCCACGATCACTTTGTCCGCCAGCTCGACGAAAGCGTTCGAGTTGCCGACGGACGACGTCGGGACGATGCCGCCATCCTCCGTGATGCGAAGCGCCTCGATGATGGCGACGTCGACTTTTCCGTAAAAGCCGTATCTCAGGTTCTGTGCGTTGTGGGACAGATGGATGTCGGCGAACTGGATCTCTCCGGAGTTGATCCCCTTGCGGAGGTCGTCGTTCGTCTGGTATGGGTAGCGCCTTTTCGTGCAATGCGTCCGGGCCAGCTCGCCATCCATCTCTGGGCCGGTCGACGCGCCGGTCCAGATGCTCACCGGTATCGGCCCCTCGACTTCCGCCCTTTTCGCAAGCGCGGTCGGGACGACCTTTGGGTATCCGGAGGGAGTAAACCCGCTGCATCCGAGGGTCGTATCCGGCTTGATGAGGCGCGCGGCCTCCTCTGCTGTGGTTATTTTGTCGCGCAGTTTCTTGTTTTCAACAAGTTCTCTGATGTCAATTTCGCTCATCTCAACAACCCCTTCAAACTGGATATGATCCCTCGGCGATAGGATCTTCGAGCCCGACGTTAACGTTTGTCGTCCTTGCGAACTTCCTGCGCAGAAACTCGGCGGCCACCTGCGGGAACATGGCGTAGGACAGGACATCCTCCGGCTCCGTAGCCCACTCTCCCGCTTCTTCGCGCAGTTTTTTCATCTCCGCCGGGATTTTTTCGCCAGGTCTGCATGTTATGGGCGCCTCGCCATCCGTGACCTTAGCCTGTATCTCTGGATCCACAGGCGCCGGAGTGTGGCCGTAGTGGCCGAGGAAATACTGCTTCACCTCTTTTGGTACGACCTTCCAGCGCTCGCCGACCATGACGTTCATGGCGGCCTGAGTGCCGACGATCTGGCTCGTCGGGGTGACGAGCGGCGGATAGCCCATCTCCTTGCGGACGCGAGGAACCTCCTCCAGCACGTCCTTCAGTTTGTCGAGTGCGTTGCCCTCCTTCAGTTGGCTTTGCAGGTTCGAGTACATCCCGCCTGGTATCTGGTATAGCAGGATGTTTATGTCCACGCCCGTGACGCCCATTATTATTTTGCTGTACTTTTTTTTCAATATTTCGAAGTGGTTCGCCACCGGCAGCAGTTTTTCCAGCGAGAGACCAGTATCGAGCGGGCCGCCCGCGAGCGCGGCTACGAGGGTTTCCGTCGCCGGCTGGCTTGTCCCCATGGCGAACGGGGATATGGCGCAGTCGCAGACGTCGGCCCCAGCCTCAATGCCGTCGAGGTATGACATGGCGGCGAGTCCCGTCGTGTAATGGCTGTGGAGCTGTATCGGAAGGTCGACCTTCTCCTTTATGGCCTTCACGAGCGAGTGCGCGCTGACAGGTGTGAGCAGCCCAGCCATGTCCTTGACGCAGATGGAATCGGCGCCCATGTCGGCCATGTCCCTGGCCTGTTTGGCGAAGAGTTCAAGCGTGTGGACAGGCGATATTGTGTACGATATGGCGAGTTGGAGATGCGCGCCCTCCCGTTTCACCTGATCAGCGGCTATCTCTGTGTTGCGGAGGTCATTCAGCGCGTCGAATATACGCACGATGTCAATTCCGTTGCCCACCATGCGTTTTACGAACTCGCGCACCACGTCGTCGGCGTAGTGGCGGTAACCCAGCAGGTTCTGGCCCCGCAGGAGCATCTGGAGCTTTGTTTTCTTGATCCGACGTCTTATCTCGCGGAGCCGCTCCCACGGATTTTCGTCGAGGAATCTCATCGCCGAGTCGAATGTCGCCCCTCCCCACATTTCGAGAGAGTGGTAGCCCACGTCGTCCAAAGCTTCGCATATTGGAAGCATGTCCGACGTGCGGAGGCGCGTCGCCATTATCGACTGGTGCGCGTCACGCAGACCCGTCTCGGTTATGCCTACAACCCGTTTTTTTGTGTCCGCTTTTTCACACAGCCTAATATCGCCGCTCGCGGGTTTTGCCGTGACCTCTTCCTCTTTCATACTCTCGATCACCTCCAGTATGGATAATTACTGTCCCCATAAAACGTTACCTAACTCGCTGGCCGGGGACGAACAGCCAGCTCATCATTAGTGAACTCAAATTACCTATTATTGTACGAGTAATTGCGAATTATGCAAGGCAGTTTTTTTAGAGCGTCCGCGCTAATTATTAACGGCTTCCTGACTCGCCTGCGGCCTCGCGAGGGTATTGGCAGCATGTCGCCGAAGCCGCCGGACGCATTGCGGGTCAGCCCAAATATCACGCCGTCTTGAGGATATTCCGTATCGCATCGAGGACAATTCCGGCTTGTGTGGAGGCCTGCGAGAAAAATTGTTCCCGCGAATGAGGGAAAGCGGATTCGAACTCATTATGCGACGCGCTTATCGCCCGTCTGAGATCGTCCATCGCGCTGGCCGTCTCTTTGCGCCTTCTGGAGTAATCGGCGTCGAATTGCCCGGCCAGCGCCCGATACGCGCTCCATATCTCCGGGGTCGCCTGCCCTACTTCGGCGCTCGTCGCTGTGAAGTGTTTCGCGTCGGGAGTCTCGCCGTCATCGCCGGCGGAAACGCTCTCGAACGATGTTGGGATGGCTTTGGCGCCAAGATGCTGCGGCGTCATCGGAAGGGTGCAGGGACTGCCGAAGCAGGACCAGACGACAGTTTCGTCGGGATCCTCCCTGAGCTCCACGATGATGCTCTCTCTGTTCGCGCCATTGCAGATTCGGACGTATTCTCCCGCGCCTGAGTCCTCTGGAAAGTTACCGCTCTCGTGCGGGGACTCTCGCAACTCGCCGTTTTCGTCCAAATCATGGGCCCGCTCGCAGTGACAGGCGAGCGTCGACGCGACCTTCGATAGTGTGACCGGTTCGGCCGGGCGGAGCGAAAACGGCGGACGGGCTCCAGAGCCGATATCCACCCCGGCCGCCTCCAAGAAGCCAAATGAGCATCTCGCGATATTCATCGGGGCCATGACGTAGTCCGGGTGCAAAAAGGCGTCCGCGAAGTCGAAGTCGTCGTGCCGCCCCGGTCGCGTCGGGCTGTACCACCCGCGTTTTAGGGCGTACTCGACCAGCCCTGGCGAGGCGAGATAGTTCTCGGGGTCGTCGAGATTCAGCTCTCTTATCGAGTAGTGGTTTGGGTTGATCATCACGTGGTCGTCCGGAACCCTGCGAGCCGCGAAATGTCTGCCGTTTACGGCCTGGAATACCCAGGCCTCGCGTTCGTCCGCGAACGTGTACGAGCGCCCGGAGCCCCTGTAGCCAAAGTCAAGCAGAAGCTCCGAGGCGATGCTCACCGCGTCGCGGGCCGAGCGAGCGCGCTCGGCGACCAGCCTGCGGAGCCCCCACCCGATGCCGCCGTCCGTGAGATCCGGCGCATCCTCCTTCGACTTGAAGCAATTGTTGCTGACGACCACGAGGCCCGTCTCGTTTATGAACGAGTCCCCGAACGACTCCCCAGGCGCGGGCCGCAGCGTCTCCGTCCAGAAAAAACCGAGAGTCGGCCCAGTACGGGGTACGTTGGCCGATCCCTTCTCGAACGGCATTTTTTTTGTCGCGCCCGAGCCGGCTGGGATGTAGTGATGTCTCATTATCAATTCGCCCCTGTTGTCCTCGTTATGTCCGACAATCACTTGCCCGGAGGCGCTCGCCTTGCGCCCGGCAGCCACGACAAAACACCCTTCTGCTCGTTGGGCGCGACCAAGCGCGAGGAATAAAGCGACAAAAAATGCCGCAAAAACCACTGAAGAAATATTCAATTCACTACGCTCTCCCTCAAATATGTTTCCTCAACTCGCTTTCGAGAAACAGAAGCGAAAACGGTCAAGTTTTATGATACACACATTCAAACGAAGTCCACCCGCATCGTTCAACACCGCATTATCGAGTAGCACCCCATATCATGATTAAAATCAAGCGGATCAGGCAAGTTGAGCATATCACAATTGTCAGCCATCGCACAATCGGATAGCTTCGGCATAATTTGTCATGCCACACACGCATTTTGAATCCGAAATATGCGCATATAGCAATGGACAAAATTGTAAGGATGGGGTGTGCCTCCCACATGGTGTTTAATCTCCCAGCCCAAACACGATTAAACTATCCTGAGTAACGCTTTTGCCGACGCCATGCCGGCCGCAACCGCGACGAGGCTGGCGCATACGTTCAAAAATATATTCCCGCCCGCTCCCGCAAAATTTTTATCTTCGAACATTTTGACAGTTTCCAAGCTGAAAGTTGAAAATGTGCTCAGCCCGCCCAGTATCCCCACTGTCAGAAACAGTTTCACTCTCGCGGGCAGCATGGCTGTCTGACGCTCCGCCCCTATGATAAACCCGATCAGCAGCCCCGCTAAAACATTAGACACTAAAGTGCCAATCGGAAAATAAGGATAAAATTTGACCATGACCTTAGAAATCAGATAACGAAAACAACTGCCGCAAAATCCGCCAACTCCAACGGCAAGAAATTCCATCACAAATCTACCCCCATCATATTTGGTCGTTTTGTATATGATACACCTATTCGGGCGTTAAATCATCATTTAGCGGCTTAAATGTCGGCAACGGATAGCTCGCCGGACATTAAGCGAGGCAGGAGTATGTCGCGTAGGGAGACAAGGTAGGCAGATTCAGCATTGTGCGCATCAATCGTTGCATAGGTATCAAGCAATAACGCAGCAAAATCTTCTTCAATATCAGGTGTTGCTAAGAGAATATCCATTTGTTGAATGTTCTCAAACCGTATTTGGGGAAAAGTGCCTGAGCGTGACTCGGCTTCAACTTGTAACTCTGTTATTACATTCTTGGATGTGAGGTAGTGATACAAGCGACGACCGTCAATTCCATTTGCTCGAATCACCATTAGTTTCGTTGATACGATGTAATCAGGAGCATCGAAGTAGACATAGGCAAAGTGTCTGTTAATCGGTCGTATCTCGCTGTAAAGAATATCACCTCGTAAAATTGATTTTTTTGCCTGACCTGGCATAGATTGAACTGGAGAATAATTAGCGTGGAGGAATAGCCCGTTGTCAATATCACCGGTATTTAGGAAAATGAGATTATCCTTCTCGAAAGAATGCGTCCTTGAAACGCTTTGGCAAAGATTTCCTAATTTTTCAACTCTCCACCCGCTTGGCATAACTCCACTCCACGGATCAAAATCCACGAACCACGACTTGAAAATTGCCTGCGCCATCTGCTCTAAATGATGATTTATCTTTGTGTTGTTCTCGATTTTATCGTCAAGTGCGCCAAGGATCTGCGAGATTGCTCGCTGTTCCTC
>JAITOY010000031.1 GCA_031289775.1 Synergistaceae bacterium | reverse complement strand
GGCGGGGGCGGCAGTGTCGATTATATGTGGTATCTGGGCGACGGCAACGACCTGATAAACGACTACAGCATAGGGAAGAATACGCCGGATTTAGAGGAACACCGGCTGATCTTCCAAGGTATGACGCAGGAAGACATATATCAGTGGATAACATCGGCCGACGTGGAGTATGAAACATCCGGAGAATTGTCTGAAATAAGATTCGCTGACGGCACTATATGGGACAGTTCGGACATAGCGGCGATAGCGGAGGGCAGCATGGCCCCGTTCAGCATGTCGATGACTCAGGTGGCGAGGGCGTTTTGGAATTCGCTGCCGAATGAGAGTGAGGCCGCTTCCTCTAACTCGCATTATTGTTTATAATATGGCGCAAATACACAACAAAGGTGGTATCGAGAAGATGAAAAATTCGAAGTTATATGATTTTGTCCTCACCGGTCTGTTTGTGGCCCTCATTTTCGTGGTCACGGCATACTTCCCGCGAATCCCGACGGCGAGGGGATATATTCATGTCGGGGATGCGGTGATATACCTCGCCGCCTCCGTCCTGCCGCTGCCACTGTCTGCCATCGCGGCTGGTCTTGGGGGCATGTTCGCGGACGTGTTGACTGGATACGCGATCTGGGCGCCGTATACGCTCGTGATTAAAGCGTGCCTGACCTTCGCTTTTACATCGAAAAACGGCAACCTCCTGTGCGGACGCAACGTACTCGCCACAATAATGGCCTTCCCCATCACGATTGGCGGGTATTATCTTGCCGCGCTCCTCATGACCGGCAACGCCATTGTCCCCCTGGCCGAAATTCCAGCAAACGCCGTCCAGTCAGCTGGCAGCCTTGCGATATACATCTCGTTCGCGACATGTATGGACAAGGCAAAGATCAGAGCCCGTTTCGCCGGAGGAACACGTTGACAAACCCGATGGCTCGATCTTGACAACTTAGGCGCTCTCAATGTATGGTAGGCACACTGATTTCATATTTGGGGAGGTATGAGGCATGAAAAGGTTCTATGTTTGCGCGTTTCTGTTTCTGTTGTTTTCGGCAGCACCTGTTTTTGCGGCAGACGACGTCATCAAGGTGGGCGAGATTGCCACTGTAACAGGTGATTTCGCGGCGTTCGGCGACGCCGAGGTCAAGGCTCTGCAAATCGCGGTCGAGGAAATCAACGACGCTGGCGGCATCCTTGGCAAGAAGGTCGAGATCATAATGTACGACTGTCGCACGCGGCAGGAGGATATGGTGAACGCAGCCCGGCGACTTGTCGAGCAGGACAAGGTTTCAGCGGTGATCGGCCCGAGCGGGAGTGGCCTGAACATAGCGGCCTCCCCAATTTTCACGAAAGCTCGTGTTCCACACATCGGGACAATGCCTACGAACCCGGCGGTGACCGTGGACGAAAACGGTAAAGTGCGTCCTTACAATTTCCGCATCTGCTTCATCGACCCCTACGTGGGGCAGGTCGTGGCCCACTTCGCTTACAGGGATCTCGCTAAAAAGAAGGCGGCCATACTGTACGACGTGTCGAGCGACTACTCCCACGGCCTGAGACAGTACTTCACGGAGGAGTTCAAGAGGCTCGGCGGTACGATCGTCGCTGACGAGGGCTACAGGGGTGATGACGTCGACTTCCGCTCCCAGCTCACTAACATCAAAAACACAGACGCCGACATCTTCTATCTGCCGAACATGGGCAAAGCCCCCGCTTTGATAATGAAGCAAGCGAAGGAAATGGGCATGAACATCACGTTTATCGGCGGCGACGGTTACGGCGATTTTTGGTGGGAGATAGCGGGCGACGCCATAGAGGGCTCGTATTGGATGAGCCACGTCGCACCGGATGACGATGCTTTGCAGGGTTTCTTCGCCAAATACGAAAAGAAATTCGGGACGGAGTGCAAGGAGTTCATGAACGCAGTAACTGCCTACGACTCGCTTTATTGGCTCAAGGACGCCATAGAGCGCGCCGGCAGCGACGACCCAATAAAAATCCGCGACGCTCTTGAGCAGACAAAGGATCTGAAGCTGATGCACGCCAGCATCACAATGGACGAGTTCCACAACCCCAAAAACAAGGACTGCATCGTCCTCGAGCTGAAGGACGAGAAGGCCGTATTCTTCAAGAGGGTGAACGCGGGCGAATAACCGCGTTCACAATAAAGAACCACGAGGGTCGCGCAAAAAAAACGCGCGGCCCTTTATCCTGACTTTTGCAGTGAGTGAGTGAAAAACCGTGTAAAGCGTTGCGGTGCAACGCAATAAATTGTTTTAAATATTGATTGCGGCATGTTGTGATTTAGAGCTTTTATGATTATACTAAGTTCGTTTAATTCGGTAGAGGTAAATTTTTAAGGAAGTGCTGATTAATTGTTAGAGGTCTAAAGGATAAAGATTGAAGCCTGACCGCCCCTACATTCTCAAACTGTGGAATGTAATTTTAACAATTTAACTAGCGTTTCCTTCGGTCACCCAAAAATTTTTAATTAACATTGCGTGTGATGGCGTCGTTTTTTTGCGTTGGGCCTTCTGTTCCTTCGCTGTCTTTTTGCGTCGCCATTAAAAACCTGGCAGCAATACCTGATCGCGGATGGTGATTAGGATATTGTGCGTTGCAAAAAACTTAAGGGGGGGTTAGATGGATAAGCTTTCTCAAAAGCAGGTAGAACTCATCGTCAAGACGATGGCGGACACGGCCATCAAAAACGAGGCTTATTTCTCGGAGCTCGACGCGGTGATGGGGGACGCTGACTTCGGCGTGTCGCTCGCCGGTGGGTTTAAAGCCGTTTTAAGCCAGTGGGAAAAATTTGACGTGTCCTCCATCGGGGGATTTCTCCTGAACGTCTCCACAGCCATCACTGGCAACACCGGCGGATGCTCCGGCCCTGTGTGGGGCACCCTCTTCATGCGGTGCGGCATGGCTTTCAAAGGAAAGACGGAGATCGGACTGGAAGAGATCATAGCCGCTTTCAAGAGCGCGATCGAGGGCATAATGAAACGCGGCGGAGCCCAGCTTGGCGACAAAACATTGGTCGACGCACTCGACGCGATAGTCAAGTCCCTCGAAAAATCGCTGGCGGAGGGGCTGCCTCTCCTGGATGCGTTTAAAAAAGCCTCCGATGCGGCTGTCGAGATGCGGGAGACGACAAAAGACTGGGTGGCGAAGCGCGGACGCCAGTCGTTCACAGGGGACAGAAGCATAGGCACCTACGATCCCGGAATAATCGCCATAGGAGATATGTCGAAGGCGATAGTCGGGGCCTTGAGCTGAGGAGACGCTGAGCGAGCCACTCAAAGTGGACGCGGCGGCGATTCCGTTTTTCCATAATTCGACATGCGTAGCAAAAATTCCAGCGGGGCCGTCCCCGCATAATAACCACAAATCACAAAGGAGGAAACGCTGTTGAAAAAATTCGTGAACGACCCTGCAAACTTTGTCAAGGAGATGTTCGAAGGCATTTATCTCGCCAATAAGGACAAACTGAAGTGGGTTCCCGAGTACAATATTCTCTACAGGTTCGACCTTCCGAAGGACAGGGTGGTAGTCATGCAGGGCTCAGGCTCTGGACATGAGCCGGCCCACGCCATGATTGTCGGGCCGGGTATGCTCGACGCCTGCTGTCCGGGCAACATCTTCGCCGCACCCCCGATGGACTATGTCTATGAATGTACGAAGCTCATTGCCAACGAACATGGCGTACTCCACCTCATCAACAACTATCAGGGCGACCGCATGGCTTGGGACATGGCGCGCGAGATGGCCGAGGCGGATGGGATAAAGGTCGGCGTCGTCATCATCGACGACGATGTCTCAGTCACGAACAGCCTTTACACGGTCGGACGCCGCGGTGTGGCAGGCAACTTCTTCGTCATCAAGGCCGTCGGCGCGGCTGCCGCGAAGGGCAAATCGCTCGAAGATCTCGTCGCGCTTGGCGAGAAGGTGAACAAGCAGGTTCGCTCAATGGGTATCGCGCTGTCGTCCTGCACACCGCCAGCGAAGGGCACTCCGATTTTTGAGATCGGCGACGATGAGATAGAGATAGGAATCGGCATCCATGGTGAGCCAGGGCGCCGCCGTGACAAGATTCGCTCCGCTTCCGAAATCATCGAGGAAGTCTTCACAGCGGTTCATGACGACCTCCCATTCCGGAAGGGCGATCGGGTGGCGCTCATGATCAACGGCATGGGCGGCACACCTATCAGCGAGCTTTACCTGTTGTACGGGCTTGCCGCGAAGAAGGCGGAGGCGAAAGGTCTCACGATCGCCAAGAATTACGTGGGCAACTACTGCACCTCGCTCGAGATGCAGGGCTTCTCGCTCACACTGCTGAAGCTCGACGCCGAGATAGAGTCTCTCCTGAACGAGCCGGCCGAAATTCCCATACGAATATTCTAAATCATTAAAAGACGGGGCTGGGGAAACCCGCCCCGCCTTTTCGGGGGAGACAACCGACCATGAAAATGGAAGGCCATCATGTAACCCCCTTTATTCGAGGATCGGCCGGGTATTCACACGTCAATTCAAGTCTCCCGAACGATTCCTGTCGTAGACGCGGGAGTGGTTCGTGTTAAACTCGGACGGCAGGAGCTGTCCCTTGTCCATAAAGTAGACCCGCTCGGCTATGTTCTGCACATGATCGCCGATTCGTTCCAGGTGGCGAGCTATCAACATCTGGTTCGTGATAGCGCGGATTTTTTGCGTGTCTTTCTTTTCGAACGAGGCTATCAGATCTATGAACTCGTCGAACACATGTGAATAGTTTTTGTCGAGTTGTTCGTCCCTGCGGCATATTTCCACGCACATGCTTCCGTCCGACGCCCTGAACGCCTCCATCGCGTCGCGGAGCATTGTCCCCGCTATGCCCATCATACCTATGAGCGTGGAGCTGGCCTCCGTCCAATGGTCTTTTCTCAGATCTATGACCCGGCGCGCGATGTTGACGGCCTCGTCACCTATGCGTTCCAGGTCAGTTATCGTCTTGAGCACAGCGAAAATAAAACGCAGCTCGTCTCTCACCGGCTGACGCATCGCAATTGATCTCAGGCATTCGATGTCGATCTCGTTTTCCATTTCGTTGACTTCGTCGTCCCCAGTCATCACTTTTTCAGCCAGGGTCTCGTCCTCGGTGATAAATGCGTTCATCGAGTCGCCCAGGGCCGCCTCGACCATACCCCCCATTTTCATCACGAGCTCGACGACGCGTCTCTTATCCGACGCGTACAGGTATGACTCAACGGATTTATTTTTATCCAAAACGTTTCCCTGCCTTCCTGTAATTATCGCCCAACGGCAGCATCAGATCGACAAAAACCCCTCCTCTTACAATCTCCAGTGCCACGTGCAGAAATCGCCTTGTCACCACGATAAAGTCTATCACTGCGGAATTTTTCCTCGTGCCGGTCTCCTTCGCCAAAAGGCGCGAGCGCAGGATAATCGTGAAATTCTCGAACTCGCTCTCCCTTTCGACAGCCCTCAGAGCAAGATCCGCGTCGCCGAGCGAAAAAGCGTGAAACGCGTCTCTCACAGTTTCCATAAAACATGACACCAGCTTATCCCACTCCATTTTTCCCATTTTGTCAGCCAGGTTGTCGAGCTCTTGCTCTTCGAGTATTGCCCCTATACGGCTAGTCGCAATGTGAGACGCCTCCCGAAGCGACAGCATGACATACGAAATCGCCCTATATTCTCGCTCGGCCGCGCTGTCCTCTGCGATGGAGGGTGGCTGTATGGCGTACATGTATTGCTCGCACGCCTCTGTCAAATCACGTATCCCGTCCGGCAAAAGCTTTTCGAGCCCGTTCCCTTCCTCCCGGCACAGCTGCATCTGCAAAAGGGCCTCCATATACCCTGTCAGCCGTATCATCTCTTTAGTCAGCAGAGGAACGGCCAAAGACGGAATATCCAGCAGGCCGTCGTCCAGGTAGACCGGCGTTCTCAGGTCGGTGACGCGCAAGTGAGAGAGGATGAAGGAGCTTATATGAATCAAGAGTCTTGGCCAGGGGTAGAAGATCGCCGCGTTGAACAGGACGAGAATTGTTTGGGCAAATACGATATTCGCCGGCATTGAGAAGCCCAGCCGGTGTAAAAAAACGTTTGCGAGCGGGATGAATGGCGCGAAGAGCGCGACTCCCGTCAGTTTGTAGATAAACGTCGCCACCCCGAGTATACGGGCATTGCGGCGCCCCCCCATGGCCGCCAGGAGCATAGTGACGGTGCTCCCCAAGTGCGATCCCAACGCCACCGGAAAAACCGCGTTATGGGGCAACACCCCGCTCATGGCTATAGTGACCGCGAGCGCCATAATCGACGCGGAGCTTTGTAAAACGCTCGTCCCGATCACGGCCGCGACGAACATCGTAAATGGCCTGCTCGCGATGCCGATGACGATCTCTCTGACCGCTGGGTTGTTCAACAGCGGTTCGACGCCGAGCTTCATCAAAAACATCCCGATCAAGATCATCGAAAGCGCATGGAGCACTCTGCCGGCTTTCTTCGCCCATGTCCTTCTGAGACGCATCATCACGAAACTCACTGCCAGAAGGAGGGGCGATAATCCCACAATGTCGAGGCTGATTAGCAGCGTGACGAAAGTACCGCCTATGCTGGCTCCCATCATCACGATGATTGAGCCAGCCAGCGACAGCATCCCCACATCGACGAAGCTGATCGCTATGGAGGATGAGACGGTGCTGCCCTGCGCAATCGCGGCCAGCACCGCGCCGAAGAGCAGCGCGTGCGGCTTCTTCTGCGTAAATCGGCTCATGGCTTCGCGCATCCTTGCGCTGAAAGCCGAGCGGAACGCCTCTGTAGACTGAGACACCCCATTTAGGAAAAGACATATGCCCCCCAAGATATTTACGATGGCATAAAAAAAATATAAATACATATCCGAAAAGTTCAACCTCTATTTCATAAAAATAATTTCATTTCCAAGTGTTCCATTCCCTTTTTCCTGTCGCTACGCTATTATACTTACGTCGGCCCCAGTTATTATACCGAGATTGCCGCTATAATGTGCTTGCTTAGGGAGAAAATTCGATGAAGTTCAGAAATTTGTCTCTGTATCGAGCCTCTGACGGATGCAAAAAATGTGAACATCTCCATTGTCGACATAAGAGAGACAGGCGGGAAGTGATGATAAAAACAGGCTTTTCAACTGCGGCTCATTCGCTCTGGGCGAAAAAATCGAAATCAGAAGATTTATGGCTGCCGCTTTATACGCATATGCAGGACGCCGCGGAAACAGCGCGGCGTCTTTGGGGTTATTGGCTGCCGGGCGGGACAAAAAATCGTATTATGAGCAGCATCATTCCAGTAGAGCGCCAAAATGACGAATTTGCGCGGAAAATTTGTGTTTTTCTTGCGGCGGCGCACGATTTGGGAAAAGCAAGCCCTGTTTTCCAGTCGAAAAAATCAGGTTTGTCGATTTCGCTTGATGAGATTCTGCATGGGAGCATCAGAGACGCCGGGCTGGTATTGGAAGATAATCGCAGATACAGCGAGCGATCCGCCACACACCATTCAATCGTATCACATGAGATTTTGAGGCGTTATGATATTGACGAGAGCGTCGCTGTCGTTCTTGGCGCGCATCACGGCAAACCTCCGAGTAATTCCCAGTTGGAGCGCCTTAAGTCTTATGAGAAAAATTGCGGCTTTGGCGACGAAAGCTGGAAAAACGTTCAGGCGGAATTGTTTTGTCATGCTCTCGCGTTTGCCGGTCTGGGAAAAAATGACATTGTTTGTTTGAAGCTGAAAAAACCAGCGCAGGTTCTTTTAAGCGGCGTCATCATAATTGCCGACTGGATTGCGAGCGACGAGAGCCGTTTTCCGTTGATCGACATCGAAGAAAGCTGGAGCGATTCAGAAGCCAGAGCAAAGAGCGCCTGGGATAACCTGGGTTTGACATTATGCTGGGAGACGGAAAACAACTGGGAGGATTTGTACGGCAGGCGCTTCGGGATAAAGACTCCCAGACCGGTGCAGGAAACGCTTCTCGACGTGATCCAAAAATGTCTGAACCCCGGGATTGTGGTCGTTGAGGCGCCGATGGGCGAAGGAAAGACGGAGGCGGCGCTCTCGGCCGCTGAAGTTATGGCATATTTCGCCGGGAGAGGAGGGGTGTTCTTCGCGTTGCCGACTCAAGCCACATCTGACGCCATGTTTTCCCGCGTTCTCAGTTGGATCGGCAGAATCGACGAGCATGGAACGGATAGGCACAGCGTATTGCTTGCGCACGGCAAAGCTGATTTCAACGAGGGTTACAGAAAAATAAGATTATCCGGGAACACCAATGTCGGCAATTGGGAGGACGATGACGATGATGGTGATGGATACGGCGAGAACGTCGTTGTCCATGAATGGTTTTCAGGACGGAAAAAAGGCATTCTGGCTGATTTCGTGATCGGCACCATCGATCAACTTCTAATGGCGGGGCTCAAACAAAAACACGTTATGCTGCGTCATCTCGGGCTCGCCAATAAAGTGGTCATTATAGACGAGTGTCACGCGTATGATGTGTACATGAGTCAGTATCTGGAGAAAACGCTGAACTGGCTGGGCGTGTACGGCGTGCCGGTGATCGTCCTATCCGCGACGCTGCCCGCCGAAAGACGGAAACAGGTCATAGACGCGTATCTTAACAAGGACAGCACTCCTGTACAGAGAGCGGTTCCGTGGAAAGGAATTAAAGAGCAAAAGACGCCTCGTCCTGAATGGGTGGAATCCCGTGAATATCCGCTGATTACATATACCGACAATGGCGAAGTCAAGCAAGTGGTAGTCATGGGAGAGAAAAGGCATCTTACAGTCCATGTCAATCTGCAGTCTGACGATGATATACTCGAGATGCTGAACGACTTGCTTGCTGACGGCGGCTGTGCCGGAATAATAGTGAACACTGTAAATCGCGCTCAGGCTATATACGAAATCATGGTCGAACGTTTTGGAGAAGAACGCGTCAAGTTGCTGCACGCGCGCTTTATAGCCACTGATCGCGCGGAGAGGGAAAAAGATCTGATGGAGCTTTTGGGACCGGATGACGCGATTCGTCCGGACAAGCTGATCGTTATAGGAACTCAGGTACTCGAACAATCGCTGGATCTGGATTTTGATGTG
>JAITOY010000041.1 GCA_031289775.1 Synergistaceae bacterium | reverse complement strand
GTCCACACGAGAGGGGTTCGAGTCGCTCGCTCCCGGAGTCCGGGCCATAGCGGTCAGCCCAAGCGTCTCATCAGGCTACATGCCGTGGGTGATAGACGAACGTGAATCAATATCGCTCGCGGAGTTTGTCGGGAAAGGGATCGCTCTGTTGGAAGGCCCTGAGGGGTTTTTTATGATGGTCGAGGGCGGGAAGATCGACCTCGCCGGCCACGCGAACGACGCTGCGACCCTGATACGCGAGGTAATCGCGTTCGACGAGGCGATAGCCGTCGCCGTCAACTTCCTGAAGCGCCGCCCCGACGAAACGCTGATAGTGGTCACGAGCGACCACGAGACGGGCGGCATGACGATCTCCGTCGAACCTGAGGAGAGCGCAGCCTTCTACGCCGCCATGTCGCGACAGAGGGGTTCATACTCCGCCTTCGAACGGACGATCTCTCCACATTCCGGAGCGGCAATTGACACATACCTCGCGAAGGCCCGAGACTTCTTCTCAACTGGCCTGCCTGCGACTGACGCAATGAAACGCGCCTTCGCCATGAGCATGGCCGCAAATAAGAACCGACCTACAAAAAGCGAGGAGTATAAAAAACTGTACGCGACCTACGACCCATTTACTGTAGCCTGTGTGCACGAGATGAACGCCGCTGCCGGCGTCAAATGGAGCACGTTCTATCACACTGGCAAACCAGTCCCGGTCTCAGCGATCGGGGCCGGATCGAAGACCTTCGCCGGCGAGTACGAAAACACCATGATATTCCACAAACTGAAAAGCGCGATGACATCGGACTGACCGAGGGAACAGTTGCTCGCCTGTACGTAACAGACGATAATCATTCAGGCGTCATCACTTCTCCCCTGCGCTCAGCCGCGCGAGCGTGGGCAGTCAGCCCCTCTCCCCTGGCGAGCCTCGAGACAAGCGATGACATATCCGGCATCGCGCTCTTATCAAGGGTCTGGTGGGTACAGATTTTGAGGAACGTGCCTACCCATATACCGCCCGTGTGGCGCGCTGCCCCCATGGTCGGCAGTGTGTGGTTCGTGCCTGACGCGTAATCGCCGAAGACCTCCGCGGAATATTTCCCGATAAACAGCGACCCATAGTTGAACAGCCCCTCGACGAGCGCCTCGTCGTCGGCCGTCTGAAGTTCGAGGTGCTCCGGGGCGCGCTCGTTCGCTATCTCTACAGCTTCGTCAATGCTCGCAGCTATAATGATCTCGCCGTAATCGTCCCACGACGCCCCGGCTATTTCGGCCGTGTCGAGGTTCCGCAGTTGGCTCTCGAGCTCTTTTAGTATTTCGGCGGCCAGGCTACGATCCGTCGTGACGACCGTTCCTTTCGCGACGCGGTCGTGCTCGCACTGGGCGAGCAGGTCGGCGGCCACGAGCCCAGGATCCGCTGTGCCGTCAGCTATTATCAGAACCTCGCTCGGGCCTGCGATAAAATCTATCCCCACCCTGCCGAAACACTGGCGCTTCGCCTCCGCAACAAAGCTGTTGCCGGGCCCAACGATCAGGTCGACAGGGCGAATCTGCTCCGTCCCATAGGAAAAAGCCGCTATTGCCTGAGCCCCTCCTATGGCGTATATCTCATCGACGCCAGCCAGCTCCATTGCGAGGAGCGTCTTCGGATGGATGTCGTTCGTCCCCTTTACCACCGGCGAGCAGGCGACAACCCTCGACACGCCCGCTGCCTTTGCAGGTATCGCCAGCATGAGTGCCGTGGAGTAAAGCGGGTAACCGCCGCCAGGAACATAACAGCAGCACTCCCTCACAGGTATGACCCGATGCCCCAGAGTCACGCCCGGACAGGGGCTGAAGGACGGCAACTCCTTTATCGTCTCCCTCTGCGCGACGGCGAAAGCACGAATATTCTCGGCAGAGCTTCTGATATCGCCGATTTCATCGGAAGGCACGGCCGCCCTCGCGCGCGCGATCTCCTCGGACGACACCCGAAGGCGTTCGCGCTCGCATCCGTCAAACTTCCTGTTGTAATCCAAAAGGGCTCTATCCCCATTTACCCTGACGTCCTCCAGAATTTCGGACACACTCGACCCAAACTCGCTCGCAGGGAGAGCGCTCCCGCGCTGCGGGGACTTAAAAAATTCCATTTGAACACTTCCTTAAAAAATTTTCAAAATCCGCAAAAATAATTCAACCCTAATATCAAATTGTTGAACAATTCGAGACTGCCGTCCAGTAACACGTTCTCCAGATATGGACGCTATAAATCAACCGGCGTTTTTAAATATCACCTATTGTCGCGACCATGACGGCTTTTATCGTGTGCAGTCTGTTCTCCGCCTCCTCAAACACGAGAGAGCGCGGATGCTCGAAGACCTCCTCCGTCACCTCGTTGCCCTTGAAGGCTGGCAGACAGTGCATGAAGATCGTGTCGTCCCTGCCAGTCGCCCTGAAGAGATCCATGTTTACCTGATACGGTGAGAGCAGTTTTTTGCGCTCCGTCGCTTTGTCCTCCTCGCCCATCGAGTACCAGACATCCGTATATATCACGTCGGCGCCCTTTACGGCCTCGTTTTTGTCCGTGATCATCTCTATAGTGCCGCCCGAGGCTGACTCAAAGGCGATCGTTTTGCAGAGCTCGATCATCTCCGGCTTCGGCAGCAGGGATTCCGGCGCGCTCCCGACGTAATGCACGCCGAGCTTTGCGCAGCCGATCATGAGGGAGTTGCCCATGTTGTTGCGAGCGTCGCCGACGTAGACGAGCTTCCTGCCTTTGAGGTTGCCAAAGCGCTCTTTTATGGTTAGCATGTCCGCTAAAATCTGTGTCGGATGATAGTCGTCAGTGAGCCCGTTCCAGACAGGAACGCCGGCGTATGCGGCAAGCTCCTCGACCGTGGAGTGCTTGAACCCTCGGAACTGGATGCCGTCGAACATTCGTCCGAGAACCCTCGCGGTGTCCTTAGTGTCCTCCTTGCCGCCAAAGTGGATGTCGTTTTTGCCGAGGAACTCCGCGTGAGCGCCCTCGTCGTACGCGGCGACCGTGAAAGCGCACCTCGTGCGCGTCGACGACTTCTCGAAAATGAGCGCGACGTTTCTGCCATTAAGGAGAGGCTGATACGTGCGAACCCTTTTTTTGGCCTTCAAGTCCGCAGAGAGATCGAGCAAAAACTCTATCTCTCTCGTTGTGAAATCCTTCAGTGTGAGAAAATTACGACCATACAAATTGACTGCCATTCCAAACCCCTCCGAGATAATTTTATTTTCATGACTATTCGGCAACCAAACATCTCTACTCGATACAGGTTGAGTCATGTTTATTTTTTCTTCGACCTCACGTACTCGTCGATGGCGACTGCGGAGTCTTTGCCTGCTCCCATAGCGAGAATGACCGTCGCCGCGCCGGTCACGATGTCGCCACCCGCGTAGACTCCATGGACGGACGTCGCGCCTGTCTTCGGGTCGGCGTCGATATAGCCCCGTTTGTTGAGTTTGAGCTCCGGGAATGTAGAGAGCAGAACTTTGTTCGCGCCTTGCCCTATCGCCTCTATCACGGTGTCCGCGCCGATAAAAAACTCGCTCCCTTCCACCGGCACTGGACGCCTGCGACCTGACGCATCCGGCTCACCGAGCTCCATCTTTATGCAGGTGACGCCCTTCAGCTTGCCCGTCCCGTCGTTCACGTACTCCGTCGGGTTTGTGAGCCAGTTGAAGTTTATCCCCTCCTCGACGGCGTGGTGGTACTCCTCTATCCTGGCCGGGAGTTCCGCTAGCGACCTGCGATACGCTATCGTCACGTTCTCCGCCCCGAGACGCTTCGCCGAGCGCGCCGCATCCATCGCCACGTTCCCCCCGCCGATAACGACAACCTCCTTAGATTTTTTCGTCGGGGTGTCGTACTTAGGGAACTCGTAGGCGTGCATCAGATTTATGCGGGTAAGATACTCGCTCGCCGAATACACGCCGTTCAGCGCCGTACCAGGAATGCCCTGAAAGTGCGGCGCGCCGGCCCCGACGCCGAGGAAACACGCGTCGAACTCCTCCATTATCTCCTTCATAGATATAGTCCTGCCAATGACGGCGTTCGGTTCGAACGCCACGCCGAGGTTCGTGATGCCAGCTATCTCCTTCTCGACGATCGACTTTGGAAGCCTGAACTCTGGGATGCCGTACATGAGGACGCCGCCAGGAGCGTGGAGCGCCTCGTACATCACGACATCGTAGCCCAGCTTGACGAGGTCGCCAGCGACTGTGAGGCCTGCGGGTCCAGCGCCGACGACGGCGACTCGCCCTATCTTCTCCTTTGGGATATCAATCCTCTGCGCCTTATCTTGGGCGTAGTTCCAGTCCGCTACGAGGCGTTCGAGCTTTCCTATGGCGACCGGCTCGAAATCCTTCCCCCGGCCGAGTCTGCACACGCCCTCGCACTGGGTCTCCTGCGGGCAGACCCTGCCGCAGACGGCTGGCAGATTCGTGTATTTAGCCATCACCTCGACAGCCTTCGGCATGTCCCCTTCGCGCACAGCCAGTATAAAACCGGGAATGTCTATGCCCACTGGGCAACCTGGCACGCATGGGGCGTCTTTGCACTGGAGACAACGAGCGGCCTCCGCGCGCCCCTCGTCGATAGCATAACCGAGGCAGACCTCCTTGAAATTCCTCACCCTCTCCTCTGGGGCCTGCTCCGATATTGGCGTTTTAATCTTGCTTACAGCCATGAGAGATCGCCCACTTCCGACGCGTATTTGTCCATTGAAATTTTTTCCTCTTCCTTATACTGTTTCATTCTGTTCATGAATTCGTCCCAGTTGACTTTGCTTCCGTCAAACTCCGGCCCATCGACGCAACCGAATTTTATCTCCCCGTCGACTGAGAGACGGCAGCAGCCGCACATCCCAGTCCCGTCGAGCATAAGCGGGTTCATCGACACCCAAATCGGCAAACAGAGTTCACCGGCCGCGAGAGCGCAAAACTTCATCATGACCGTCGGCCCGATTGCCCAGCAGCGATCGATCTTATCTCCGCGCTCGACCACAGACTTCATGGCGTCCGTGACGAGCCCTTTCGTGCCGATGGAACCGTCGTCAGTCGTAATAATCAGCTCGTCGGAGTATCTCGCGCACTCATCCTTCATTATGACCAGATCCGCCGTGCGGCCGCCCAAAATAGTGATGACCCTGTTACCGGCCTCCTTCAAGCCACGAATGATAGGGTACAGCGCAGCGATGCCGACGCCGCCGCCCACCATCATTACAGTTCCGAGATCCTCTATGTCGCTTGGCGTTCCAAGGGGCCCCGAGATGTCGAGGATGGAGTCGCCGGTTTTGAGCGACGCCATCCTCGCTGTCGTCTTGCCTACCACCTGAAATATCAGCCTTATTTTACCGGCATCCCTGTCGAAATCCGCTATAGTGAGCGGTATGCGCTCACCAAACTCGTCCGGCCTGAGCACCACAAACTGCCCCGGCCGCGCCCGCGCCGCTATGCGCGGCGCCTCCACACAGAAGTCGTATTCCTTAGGAGCGATCCTCGCGCTGGATAAGATCTTGAACATCTCTCCGCCTCCCATTTTCTCGTGTGTCTCTGTCAAAAAAATTTGGCGCTTTTGACGCGGTACATCCGCGATAAGCACGATTATACATAATTTATTCGCGACCAGCCCGAAATCGGTCTTAAAAAATACAGCGCAATTCGCTGATTTTTTGGCGGGCGCCCAGCGAGCGCGACTCCTTATGGATAGTCGCCAAGTTCGCCATACAGGTCGTCTATCTCGCCGCCGACCTCGTTTTTTTTCTCGCGCGCGGGCTCGAAGGAAGCGCTCACCCAGTCTCCCTCGCCGAGACCCTCTGGGAGCGCTAACGCCGAAATGTCAAAACGCTGCTCCCCGCTCTCGGTGAGCAACGCTGCCACGCCGCCGTTTATCGCGTCTATAAAGAAAAAAACTTTGCCGCCGCGAGTTTGAGCGATTTTGCCCAAATTATTTCGCACCTCCCTCTTGTTTCACATCGAAGGTCTTCCCGTCCGTCGTTATGACAATATCGCCGTTCACAGTAGCGTAGCTTTTTATACCATGTTTTTTAAGGAGCTCCATCGTGCGTCTGTGCGGGTGGCCGTACTGATTGCTAGACCCATATGAGAGTATCGCGATTTCGGGCCGAACCTCGCTCAGAAGCCTTTCGTCCGTGCCGTTAGCGCTTCCGTGGTGCGATACCTTTAGGATCGTGGATCCAGGGAAAACCCTCACGAACGCGCGCCCTGCCTCCTCGATGTCACCGGTCATAAGGAAAGATATTTTGCCGTACGATACGCGGATTACGATGCTGTTGTTGTTTGCGTCGCTTTTTGTACCTTTGACCAGATCGAGCGGAGCGATCACTTCAATCTCCGCGTCGCCTATTTTCTCGACGTGCCCCGCCCTCGGGCGTCCGAAACGAATATTTTTATCACGGAGCGCCTTGAGCATGTCGCGCTGAATGGGGGAGGCGCTTTTGAACCCGCTGTCCCATGTTTTTCCTATCTCGAACGACTCTATGACGTCCTTCATGCCACCGATGTGATCCTCGTGGGGATGAGTGGCAATGAGGATATCGATTTTTTTCACGCCCAGCCGCTTCAGCTTAGAGACGAGCTTCTGCGACGTCTTCCTCGCGCCCGCGTCCACGAGGACGTTCTCCCCTCCCGGGAAGTGGAGCAGGAATGAATCAGCTTGCCCGACATCGAACGCGTAAAACGACACGCCACCCGAGAAAAAATTAGGCAGCTCCACAAAAGAGAAGACGGCCGCGACCAAAAAGAGCGCAATCAGCAGCAGTTTCGAGCTTTTTTTACCCCTCAATCGAGAGTTTCTTGCGGATGAAAAGAACCCGTTCAGCATGAGCGCGCCTGAAACACATCAAACGCATCAAAGAATCCCCTACCCACGCAAAAAGCGCGTCGCCCGTTTCGAGCGTCGCGCCTGATGAAGCCCGCGGTCATAAATTCACGCCCTTACTGTTCCCTCGTCCAGGGGATCTCAGAGTAGCCCCAGGGGGTCACCATAAGAAAATGAAGCTCCACTCCTTTTTTCTTGAGAGCCCTGATGTGTGGCATATAAGGCAGTATGTCGCCAATTATCCATGTGTCGGAGATTATCCACGCCCTCTTGCATACGCCGCTCGCAAAAAGCGCAGCATGATCGACCATCATTCTCATTCCCTCATCGAGCAGAATCGGGCCTACGGAGAGCACTATAGCGTCCTCGTGACGCGACGAGTCCTTTGTAATAGGCACAAGATCCGCGTGTACGCCAACCCACTCAAGCTGGTTGAAGAGGTACTCCAGATCGGCCGATATTTGCCTGTCGTTGCCGGACATCAGGTCGGCAGGATCGAGAAAAAATTCTTCCGAGAGGGTCGCTGAGAGCCACGTTTGTACCTCCTGAACCACACTCAAAATATACGTGGGTATCTTCGAGCCGGACATTGCGTCCAAAACATCACCCACCATCCACAAATCACGCGCGTCGCTCATCTCCTGCACCTCCCTGGCAAAGGCGGCCCACATAGCTACCGCTTAAAGGATACCACATCAAAGGCAAAAAAACGCGATTTCAAGTAAATTTTCGCCCATAACGTTTAACTTCGCCTCCGAGGGGATATAATACATCCAGTTAATCTAATTCGCAAGGAGACTTGTTTTTGTTTTTTTTCCCGGAAACCGACTATAGTGCTTACCCTAAAAATTTCATCCGGTTCCTCGGTACGGCGGGCACGCGCTTCATCATGCTCTCGCAGAGAAGGGCGTCTGGAGGAATCTGGTTCTCGTACGGCGGCTGCCACGGGGTGATCGACCCCGGGCCCGGCAGCCTCGTGCAAATTTGCGCGGCGGATCCGCCGCTCTCCCCGCTCGACATAAACGCCATCATCCTGACACATCGGCACATAGACCACTGCTCGGACGTCAACGTCCTAACGGAGGGCATGACGCTAAAGTCGCCCGACAAAAAAGGCGAGATACTGATGACCGACGACTGCACAGAGGCAGGCGACACCGTACTGCTCGGCTACTACGCAAAGAAACTGAGCCGGCTGCACAGGCATAGGGACGGCGCGCGATGCGAACTTCCCGGCTGTTTGACGGTCGAGTCCGTGGTGCACGAGCATCACAGGGTCGAGTGCTTCGGTTTGATATTCCGCAGCGATGGCCTGCCGACGTGGGGCATAGTGAGCGACACGGCCGCACTGGCCGAGTTCCCAAGCCGCTACAGCGAATGTGACATTCTGGTAATGAACGTGACTATGCTCCACCCAAGGTCGCGCCTCGACCACCTGTCGCTCTCCGATGCCGAATCTCTTCTCCAGTTCCTCCACCCGCGCCTCGCCTTAGTCACCCACATGAGTGGCTTCCTGCTCGACTACGGCCCGAAGAAAATAGAGTCGAGGCTCTCGACAAAGCGGACAAAGACCATAACAGCCACAGACGGCCTAGTCGTCGACCTGGATGGAGTTTAGAGATCTGCGGCAAAAACAGCTGGCGTTTTTCACCCGGAGCGTGATACAACTATCCGCTAAGTCCGCGTTTTTTGCTGCTTTCCGCGCCGGGCTCGTGAAAAAATTTCACCGCTGAAAAATCAAAAAAGCGAGCCGCGCGACGGCCTGCCTGGAGGTATCGCGCGGCTCGCTTGCGTTTGTTCGTTTTACGCCTCTACCAGGTCAGGATCTCCTCTGTGATCTCACCGTCGTCCCACGTCACGGACAACACGAAGCGGGCGTTCGACTTCGCGAGCGTGCCGTCGTCCTCGATAAGAAGCTCGAGAGTCTCGCTTCCGCTCACCGGGATGGAGACGCTCAGATCCTTGCTGTCGTTCACCTGCGAGTTGTTCTTGCGGACAATCATCAGCCACGCCTTGCTGTCGGGAATCGTGTCCCACTTTCCGCTTCCCGTCTGGTTCGCGAGGGCTATTGCTTCGATCTTCCCCTGGCCGCGCACCCTTATCACGAGAGAGTAGTCTCGCGCTCCGCTCGCCTTCTTGAGTCTGTTTTTCCCCACCACGTCCAGCTTTATCTGAACCGGCTTGGCGCTCATCTGGACGGAGCGTTCTGTGTTTCTGCCGCGCCTGCGATCATCTGATACCGTCGCCGCCGGGCTCTGAGGAGCGGTCGCGGGAGCGGCCTGGGGCGCCTGTTTGACGTCCGTCTCCTCTATGCGACCGCCAGAGTAGAGGAACGTCAGCCGGAAATCCTGCTTGGCGACGTCGCCGCTCCCGTCGATCCAGAGGTTGAAGTCGCGAATCTCGCTCAGCGAGATGGCGATCGATCCGTCGGCTTTATTCAGCGGCGTCCCCTTCCCTGAGTCTGTCACCACTATTAATGGATTGCTTGTGGTTGCCAGTGTGTCCCAGATGCGCTCCGCAGCCCCTCCGCCCTGCGAACGGATACGGATGCCAGTCAGCGTGTCGCTGCCGCCGAGGCTGATGTCGAAGCGATAGTCCGGGTTCATGTTCGAGTTGAGTTTTTTTGTACCATCACTGAAGTCATATCCGCCGACCCCCTTGAACTCGGACGACAGGAGCTTCGCGTTGCCAGACTGAGAAGCCGCGCTCACCGGCGTCGCCGCGGCATCGGCGCTGGCCGCGCCGGAAACGCTGACGCCCGCGGCGCCCCGTTGGGAGGGCGTTACCGTCGTCTTTGCGCTTGCGGACGACCCGTCGACGAACTTGACGGTCAGCTCGAACTCCCCGCCATTTGCCGCTATTGCGTCCCTGCCGTTGATATAGAGCCTGTAGTCGGCGGCAAGCACAAACGCCACCTTGGGAAACGAGTCGTTAATTACCGTGCCCTTGCTGTCGACTGCGGCGAGTATGCTGCCAGAGCCCCCTGTCGACCACTCCTGAGCCGTCGCGGTATTTTTCAGCGTAAATCCCGATATGGCGCCAGCCGCGCCGCTCACCTTCACGGAGAACTCGGCGTCGCTCTTTTTATCGGGCGCGAGATTTCTCGCGTCACCAACGATATCACTGCCCGTATTTCCAGTGAGAGTAAAATCCTCGAGCTTCCCCATGGCCGCAAACGCGGAACTCACACAGATAGTCAAAAACAACAAAACCAGCAGTGACAATCCATATTTCTTTTTTTTCATCGCAAAACGCCTCCATATTTTCGCGTCAGCCGCAACGCCCAAAAGATTAACCTTTTAAACGCTTTTGCCGCGCGTTTAGTTCGCGATTATTATAACAGAAATGTCCAGTTAGCCTACCGCGTAATACGCAATAGAGAAAGTAATAAGCATGAGTATTTTTTTCACCTGCCGACGAAGCGATACCCGGCGCCATGCGCCGTTTTTATCAGCTCCGGGTTCGAAGGGTCGTGCTCGATCTTCTGCCTGAGACGGGCGACCTGCTGATCCACTGATCGCGTTGTGATGTCACAGTCGGCGTCTATGCCCCAGACGGCTTCAAGAAGTGTCTCGCGCGACAGGACGCGGCCTTCGTTTTTTGCGAAGTACAATAGGAGAGCATTCTCCTTCGGCGTGAGCGAAAAGCGCGTTTCTCCCTGATATCCGGTCATACTCTCAAAGTCGACGCTGACGTCGCCCACCCGCAACCCTGAACGCAATTCCGATTCGCCTGGTTTTTCGGGTATGCCGGGCCGAGCGGACAAAGATGCCCGCCTCAGCGCGGCCCTCACCCTCGCCAGGAGTTCAGCCATTCCGAAGGGCTTCACAATATAGTCGTCGGCCCCAAGCTCGAGCCCCACGACGCGGTCGATCTCCGAACCCTTTGCCGTGAGCATCAGCACAGGCGTCGACAGATCCTCGCGCCTTATAGCGCGACAGACGTCGTAGCCGCTCATCTGCGGCATCATTACGTCAAGCAGCACAAGATCGGGCCGCGACGCGCGAAATTTCAAGAGCGCGGACAGACCGTCCCTCGCCTCCTCCACTCTGTAGCCTTCGATACGGAGCAGGTCAGCAACGGCTATCAGTATCGCGGGGTCGTCCTCGGCGACGAGGATGGACTCGTTCATGTCATTAGCCTCCTAGTCTCATAAATGGGCAGTGAAAGGGTAAATACGCTCCCTCCGCCCTCGCGAGGCGCGTATGTGACGTCGCCTCCATGCCGCCGCGCTATATCGCGCGCGATAGACAGCCCGAGGCCGGCGCCGCTCACCATGGCGGATAGCGAGTCGTCTCCCCGAAAGAACTCCTGAAATATTTTACCGACTATCCTTGGGTCAACTCCAATCCCCCGATCGGCAATGTCCAGTAGAACCAGGCCGCCGGCGCGCCGGCATATCACGTATATCTCGCGCGTCTCGGCGGAGTACTTCTCGGCGTTCGACACAAGGTTCATCACAATCTGCGCCAGAACCTCCCGGTTTCCGCTCACCATCACAGGCTCGTCGCCCTCGAATCGTACATCAAAGCCCTTCATCGCGAGGCCGGGTTCGAGCCTCGAGAGTGTCTCCCTCACTATCCCGGACAGGTCGACGGGCGGCGCGGGGGCTGGGACTGCGTCCTTCCCTCTCCGCGAAAACGTCAGCACGCCCTCGACGAGGCGCGACAGACGGTCGATTTCGGATATCATCGTTTTCAGATACTCGGCGCGGCGAGACTCGTCCGTCTGTCTGCCAGAGAGCAGCAACTCCGCGAAAAGCTTGATCGACGTGAGCGGCGTCTTCAGTTCATGCGATACATTCGCGACAAACGTGGTCTTTTGCGCGGCCGTCCGCAGCTCCGATGAAAGCAATCGAATGACGACCGCGCCGCCGGCAGCGATAACGGTGAACAGCGCGACGACCATAACCCAGACCGCGATCCTGGCAAAACGAACACGCGACTCGAAAGCAACCGGGTCGGCGAGCCACGCGCCGACCTCCCATCGCGGCAGAATCGGAGATATCTCGCGCGCGGCCCAGGGGCGCTGCCAGTCGGGGTTAAACGCGGTGAGCGCCGACGAGTCCGGAACGATCGGAGTCCCATTTTCGTCGAGCATGGCAAGTATCCTGACGTCGGAGACGAGGCCGCGTAGCGCGTCCGCCATCGAAGCTTTGACCTCGTCCATGCGCAACGAGCAGCCGGTCACAATTTCGCGCCCGCCCGCCCGGCCTTTTGCCCAAAAGAGAAGTTCGAGGCCGCCGTCGGAGAAATACGGTATAATCCCGCCGTCAGACTCGCTTTTTAACTCGTCGAACGACCTGCTCATGGCGACCGTCCTCGACCGGCCATCCCCGGTCGGGAGATCGAAGCCGGCGTTTTCGGCATGTTCAGCCTTTTCGGTCTGTCTCTGTTCAGGCGTCGCCGGCGCCACGTTTCTCTTCATTATCTCGAAACCCTCGTCCGAAGCCTGGCGAAATGCGTCCTCCCTCGCCCTCGGGTCGGATGCGATCAAATTCTCCGCTATCTGCCTCTCCATCCCCGCGTTTTTAGCGAAGTTTTTTTGCGCTTTTTCTGCCTGCGATCCGGCCAATTCGGCTACTTCGGAGAGAGCCTGCGCCTCGGTTTCTTCGGCATGTTCAACGTCTCTTGCGCGCGTCTCCCGCGCGCTCGAACCCTGCAGCTGCGCTGAAATATCGAAAATTCCCTCACTCAGATCAGGCATAAGACGCCTTTCGTCCCCGGCATCCCTCCTATAAATCCGCGCAAGTCCCTCATAAATTGGGAGCCTCGATCCCTTTTCAAGGAAGTCCCCGAAATATGCGAGAAAAGTATCTTTACGCTCCGCGCTCAATCCCTCTGGGAAAAGCAGTTCTCCATCATCGATCAGAAAAGGAACGTCAGCTGCGGGGTTTCTTTGAGCCCAATCGGAGAGCGAATTCAATGCGCAGCCGGAAGGAGCGCCATCGAGCGCGTTGAAAAAAAACCCCGCATCCCCCTCCAACCCGGACGCTATGCCGTCCATAACCTCCTCCGCCCTGCGTCCGATCGAATCCACCTCGGCCAAAAGCGAGAGCTCCAGACGCCGCTCAACGTAAGCGGACTCCCTGTCCGCCGCCCGCAGCGCAAGAACGCCAAGCACGAGACATGGAACGAGCACCGCCAATACAAAGATCGTTACCAGGGGGAGCGGGGCGTGAAAAGCCCCGCGCGACCCTAAAATCCGATTACGCGGATCACTCACGATTCATCCCGTCAGATGGCTCGTCAATATCACTCATCATGCCCAGACTGCTGGTTTTTCTGCATATACGCCTTGTTCACATTGTCCTTCCTTTGCTCGTTCGACATAGAACCCTCCGACTCCATTTCGCTGGCCAGTTCGTCCATAGCTTCCGCCTCTGCCTGAAGCGCCGGCGCCGCCTGCGGCGCGAAGTCTGAAATTGTCTTCAGACCTGAGGCGCGCTCCCTCAGGAGCAGCGACGCCTCCTCCGCGCGCCCTTCGTCGGCGAGGCGCACGACCTCCTCCAGAATTTCGGCGTTCCTCGCTATGGCCGTCTGCGCTATCACTTCTGCGTTACGGTTTTTCTCGACGATCGAGGTCTCTTTCGTGAAAGAAAGTTTGAGCGGCGCTTCGACGGATAGTTTTTCCCCGGTCACGGCGTCGACGTACTCGACCTTTACCGCCGCTGCCGTCATGGAAGCTTTATCCGCCTGCGGCGGTATCTCGATCTCGAAAAGCGCGTACTTCTCGGCGCCGTATACGTTGTCAATAGACGCGGAAAGAGATTTGCCCTTTTGCTCGCCAGAGCGCCCTATGGCTCTGACTGGCGTGACTTTCCCATCGCATACAAGCGTGACGCTCACGCGCCGCGCCGTCAGGTCGACCGCGTCCTCCATGTCTCGCGCGAATATACCTGGTAGCGACTCGGGCGTCCTCGCAAAGTACGAGTTACCTCCGCTCTCGGCAGCGATGGCCGTCATGAGGTCCTCGTTGTAGTCGAGGCCTAGCCCAATTGTCGTAATCGTCATCTCCCGCTCGGACAGCGCCCGCCCTAGCGCCGCCAATTCGCGCGTCGAGGATGGGCCGACGTTCGCCATGCCGTCAGACAGCAGGAGTATGCGAGGCGTATATCCCTCTCGCACGAACGGCCTCAGTTCCCTCGCTCCTTGCTCGACGCCGTCGTAGAGCGCGGTGGAGCCTTGGGGCGAGATTCGCGATATTGCCTGCGCGAACACGCCGTCCTTCGCCTTAGCGGAGACGGCCCTCGGGCTCACGAGCGTACTCGCTTTGCTGTCATAAACGACAATCGTCGCAATGTCGCGTTCCGTCAAAAAACCAAGCGCCTCTATCGCGCCGCGTTTTGCATTCTCCATCTTCCGATCCGCCCCCATAGACCCGGATCTGTCGATCACCAGAGCAACGGCGAGCGGCGCCCTGTTCCTCGTCCGATGTTCCAAGGCATCTTCCGGCGCAGGGCGTACAAGCGCCCTTACCACCACTCTGCCGCCGCTATCAGCCTCTATCATCGGCGTGTCGGCGTCCACTTCTAGCAAAAGAGAGGCGCTCGCGGGCCTTCCGGAACCCAACGAAAAGAATAGCGCTATTACAAACGCCATTGCGGCAAGGAACTTTTTATTACGTGACATATCAGTCACCTCCTGAGACAATGATACGAAAATCGCCGCTGCAACGTGTCACGGCGGCGTAATGAGATTGTGACAAAATTGTACCGGCGCTCGCTAATGCCCTTTGGGTATAACCTCCATCCAGTATCCGTCCGGGTCTTCGATGAAATATATCCCCATGTCGTGATTTTCGTAGGATATGCAGCCCATCTCCTCGTGCAGCTTGTGGGCCGCGTCGAAATCGTCCGACTCGAAGGCGACGTGCGACTCGTTGTCGCCCAGCTCGTAGGGCTCTTTCCTGTCCTTCAGGAGAGTGAGTTCGAGTCTGAAATCAGTGGAACCGTCCCCCAGAAAAACTATGGTGAAGTTTTTCTGGTCGTTTCTCCTAACTTCCTTCAACCCAAGCGCCTTTTCGTAGAACGCTATGCTCTTTTCGATGTCGAGCACATTGATGTTGCAGTGAAGAAATTTCGATTTCATACCTTACCCCACCTCGACGACCCTTCTCAAAAAGGGCGAATTGTTGTAGTATTTCATTTTAACACATTGGGGGAATTTTCATGGTTCGCTCTTGTTTGGATAAATTTTTCACTACAGCGGCAGTGTTTTTAGTCTGCATGGCAAGCGCCGCCGCAGCAGACGAGGGGAAAGTCGACTGTCTCGTCCTCAACGAGGGAGGCAGCCTCAGCGTAAATATCGATCATGAGGCATACCCCCTCTACATAAGTCGCGGCACGGCCCACAGAGTTCCCCGCAAAGAGCGCGTTCCTTTCGACACCGGCATAAGGGTAATAGAGCTCGATATAGGCACGAGGGCATTCTCGCTTGACACAGACGCGCGCCAAATAGCTCTCTCGGGGCCAAAGGAGGCGAATATCTCCGGCATAGACACAGAGAGATGGGGGTCGATCACATATCCAGCGATTTACATGGACAGAGACTGTCGGCTCGTTTTAATCGGCAGGGCAAACCAATCCGCAGTGATACGGGTGAACCCTCTTGCGCGCGTGACGATAGACGCGAGGAAATTCGTGACGCCCGAGATAACGATAATGGGAAACTCGCGCGCGAACGTGATAACGAGAGACGGGACGGATGTTTCCTTCTACGATGACATCATTCAAAAAAGGGTTGTCGTCACAAGCGGCTGGTTCGGAGGAGCGCCTTCAACGCCCCCGGCTCCCCCAAACTCGACGCCAACCCCGCCGCCTCCGGGCATGACGCCGGACGGTTCCGCGCAACCAGGCGACGCCGGCGCGCCCACTCAGTAATGCCGACGCTGATTCTCTGCTACCCGAGGCGTTCAACGCGCCGCGACGCTTTAAAGTGGCTCGACGAATTGGACATTCAATACGAATACCGCGATATCAGCGTAAACAAACAAAGGCGCCGAGAGGCGCCGTTTATTTTATCGTTATCAGATCATACTCGCCGCTGCCGAGGCCCAAGTCCTCGGCGTGTTTTATCTGCGTCCTCCAGTCCGTCATCGGGTGAATATTCACAAAGTGGTCATTGTGGACAAGTTCGCGCTCTGACATAACGCTCGTCTTAACGATCGGCGCCGCGTTCACGGCATCGATGCACGCCTTATCCAACGCTACGAGATCGAAAGAGGCAAAAATTCCGATATCCGGAACAATAGCCGCGTCGCTCTCTCCGTGGCAGTCGCAGTAAGGAGAGACCTGGTTCACCACTGTCACGTGGAAAGACGGCTTCCCATCCAAAACGGCCTTCGCATACTCCGCCATCTTGAAGTTGAGGGCGTCGTTCGCGGATGCGTTATCGTTGAAAATCGCGTCGAAATTACACGAGCCTATACAACGTCCGCACCCGACACAAAGTTTATGATCAATAACGGCTTTGCCGTTCGGATAGCTTATGGCGTTCTGGGCGCAAAACGCCGCGCAACGCCTGCACCCGACACAGTCTTCGGGCGAGACCTCCGGCTTGCCGTCGTTGTGCATAACCATCTTCCCCGCGCGGCTTCCGGAACCCATGCCGATATTCTTGATGGCGCCGCCGAAGCCAGTAAGCTCGTGTCCTTTAAAATGGTTCAAAGAGACGACGATGTCCGCGTCCATGATCGCTCGCCCAATCTTGGCGGATTTGACGTATTTGCCGTCCACAGGAACCTCGACCTCGTCAGTCCCCTTCAAACCGTCGGCGATGATGACATGACAGCCTGTGGAGAAGGGCGAATACCCGTTCTCATACGCTGCATCGAGGTGAACGAGAGCGTTGTTGCGACGCCCGACGTACAGCGTGTTGCAGTCCGTGAGAAACGGCCTCCCACCCAGTTCCTTGATGCGGTCAACCACAATTTTGGCGAAATTTGGCCTCAAGAACGCCAGATTGCCTGGCTCCCCAAAATGTATTTTTACCGCGACATATTTCTGGTTGTAGTCGATCTGGTCAATACCGGCTTTATCGACGAGCGCGCGCAGTTTGTCGAGGAGGCTGACGCCCACGACGCACCTCATATCCGTGAAGTACACTTTCGACTTGCCCATTCCAAAACCTCATCCTCTCGAAAATATTTGCGAAAAACTCCGATCCCGCGAAAACCAGCGACACAGAACCCTAGACGTCAAATGTAACGGTGGTGGTATTGCCCTTATTAATTTTTTCAGCAACTACCGCGACGTTATATATCATAAGCTGACAAAAGATGTCTCGCGCTGCTACCATCCGTGGCCACCACCCCCTCCACCACCTCCTCCGGCTCTCCCTCCGCTGCCAAAACCACTGCCCCCGCCGTATGACGACGAATCGGCGGTTTTCGTGGCCGCCTGCGCAGCCTTGTAACCGGAGATCGATTTGTCGACGTTCCGCCCGAAGTTAGCGTACAGACGCGGAGAGTAGCGCCATGTGCCAACGCTGTCCCAGTCGCGCGAAGTGTCCCATGAGGGTTTGTACGACACGCTCTCCAGAATGGCTGAGAAACTGTCGGCCCACGTTTCAGCGCAGTCGAGAGCAAACGCGTACGGCAGGAGGGTTTCGAAAAGCTCTGGAGTCTGATCCGGAGGGTTGATAACAGCGAGGCGATGTCGTTCGGCCGTTTTCATGTACATTATAAGCCCGTTTATCTCAGACATTGTCCTCGTGCCTTTCGTAGTACGGACGGACATAAGACGCGAGAAAAATATCGCGGCGCCGGTCGCTACGAGAAGGGCTATGAATACGCCGATATCCGACTCAAAAATGTCTATCAGCCCCACTATGGCGAACACCGCGCCCAGGACGGATATTATGGCCACAAAGGTCTTCTGCATCCAGGATGAGAGGCGCGCAAGCGTCAGATAGAGCCTCGTCGCAAAGTAGCCAGTCGTGCCCATTCTCATTCCGACTGTCCTCAGGGTTGCCAAGAGCCTCGGCCACGTCCAAGGGACTAGGAATATGATCGGAAGGAAAAGGATCAGCCCGGCCAGACTGTATCCGGTGTTCAGGCTGAAGTAATGCTTGCCCTCAGCCTCGTATACCATCCGCAGGGACTTTTCAGCCCTGATGAAGTGATCTCCATACGTATCGCTGACGGTAATCCCGTCGCTTTTCGAGAGAACGGGCGTGAGCGCCTCAATCACGAGGCGAAGCGCTTCCGACAGCTCGTGCAGACGGTTTGCTTTGCCGTCCCCTATCGCCTTCTCCGTTTGCGTAATCCTCAATACGCCTCCCTCGTCTCTGAACGTCACGAACCCGAGGACGGCGAGCTGGATTATGTCGGCGGCCAAAACTTCGTGCGAGAACTTCATGTCTCTCAGGTATCGCGCGAAACCAGGCTCAATATACTTTGGCGGCCTATAGAGCGGAATGAGACGGCCAGGCGCCTCGTCCCGCCCGACCGCGTACCAAGCGGCAAAGTAGTAGAGGAGAACGCACAGGGCCAGAATGACTACAAGTGCCGAACGACTCGTTAGGAGCCTCGGCGCCGGCGCTTCCGGAGGCGGCGCGACAATGCCCTTGTTCCAGCCGAATGCGACCGTGAGGCACTCGCCGGGCGCTAGAGACATGGTCGTCTCTATTACGTCGCCTGAATTTATTTTGTAGTATCCGCCCCTCGCTCCGATTTTGCCCGTGTACGCCGTCTTCCGCGAGACTGACGCGCCATCCGGTAGTACTAACCTGAACGTCGCCCGATCTATTGGAAACGGCCAGTCAGCCCCGGTGACATTCCAGTACAACTCGTCGAACGACTCACGAAACGCGATCCAACCAACTGTCCTGTACGTGAGCGTTATGGTGTGGACGCCATGAGCGAGCACGGAGTTCGATTTCCCGATCCTGATCTCGACGTTCCCGCGCCCGCGCGTCTCATCACTCCCGGTAGAGCGACCGTCGAGCGTAGCCGAGATGAGTTCGAACTTCGCGCTATATCTTTTCGATTTATTTTCCGGCGTCCCTGTGTAGTCAGTTGGGATCATCCGTATTATCCCCCGCTTTATTTCCCTGCCCTCCGTACGGAATTTTATACTCTCCTCGAACGTCACTGTCGCGTCGCGTCCAACAGTCGCAGTCACATTCATCTCCATAATCCGCTCGTCCGCGAGAGCGGGACAAATATTGATTATAAAAACTAGTAAAAACACGAGAAATGAGGCGCTTATGATATTGGATATCGAAATGCTCAAAGGGCGTGTGCCTGTACTGGGCAAAACATTTAAAACCCTCAAAACGATCTCTCCTTCGAGCGTCCAACTGTGTCCTCTTTTGCTTCAGTATAGATTACAACAAAAGGCCCTAAAAGCGAAGAGCCCCGCGAGATATTAAAACTCGCGGGGCTCTTCGTATTTAATTCTGGCGGCGACCTACTCTCCCACAAGTACCCCTTGCAGTACCATCGGCGCGGGAGGGCTTAACTGCCGGGTTCGGCATGTGACCGGGTGTGACACCTCCGCTATGACCACCAGAAATCTTCTCCGACTTAACGTCGGATCTTTGCGTCTCTGCTCTTTACAAACCGCGCGCTACACGTGATATATGAGGTTAAGGCTTCGGTGTATTAGTATCGGTCAGCTCAACGGGCGTTACCCGCTTACACACCCGACCTATCTATCCTGTCATCTTCAGGACACCTTATCTGCTTAACGCAGTGGGGTATCTCATCTTGGGGCTCGCTTCCCGCTTAGATGCCTTCAGCGGTTATCGAATCCGAACATGGCTACCCGGCTTATGCTCCTGGCGGAACAACCGGTACACTAGCGGTCCGTCC
>JAITOY010000030.1 GCA_031289775.1 Synergistaceae bacterium | reverse complement strand
ATCTCCATGCCCCCTAATACGAATTAGGTTCGTCGCGGCGGACTTTTATCCGTTCCGTATGGCCGTCGCTCATCGTCAAAACCCAATCCAGAACGTTTCCATCAACGATTACGCGCATCGTCGCACCATTGCCGCCTATGTCTGCGCCCAGAAAGTACGAAATCGCTCCGAACGCGCACTCTTTGAGGCACGACGCGCAGCCCCAGCAATCCTCCGGACGGTTTATCACCGCTCTGCCATCCAGCCCCTTAGCCGTTATGAGGCTTCCGGGGCAGACGGCTACGCAGAGTCCGCATCCAGTACAGACGCCCTCATCTATCCGAATGCTCATAGGCCTCGCGCCCTTCCTCTATATCCCTGTATATGACGACTATTTCGCCGCCTATCATTTTAGAATTGACGTATTTCATATAATTCGTGTCGTCTCGATCTGGATAATCGGCATAATTTGCAAAAGAGCCCCATCGCGTCTCTCGTCTAGCTTTCAAATGAGCTATGACGCTCCGGCAGAGCAATAAGCGGTCTTTCAATTCACAGACGCGAACCGCCTCGCGCATGTCTGAGGCGCAGAGTTCCCCGGCCAGCGTTTCGAGCTCGCTTATTCTCCCGAGCGCCTCGGCAAGTTGACGCCCGTTATATCTGTAGCCGGACGATATACCTCCAGCGCCCCTGTCCATCGCGCTCTGCATTGCCTCCTCCAGATCGTCGGCGGAATACGCGGTTTGTCTCCAGGCAAGCAGCCCTTCGATCTCTGAATGGAGATTTTCCGCCGCGTGCTCAAAAACATCGCGTCCGATATAAGGCTCCTCGCTCCCGCGTATCTGCATCAGCGCCGACAACGCCGATATCTCGCCCTCAGCCATCGCGCCAGTCACGTATTTCTGAGGACATCCGCCGGCGACGTCGCCGGCCGCGTAGAGCCCCCGCAACGTAGAACGCCGCCCGGTATCGACCCAGTAGCCGCTCGCCGTGTGACCGCCGACTATGTACGGCTCGGTTCCCTCTATCTCCACATCACGCTCGCCCGGGCCGGCTCCTGACTCCATCCACTTCAGTGTCTGCGCCGGCGCCATATTGAGATACGCCCTGTATAGCTGATCCTCCTCTTCGCGCGTAATTCCGCTCGTCTTCAGATAACAGGGGCCACACCCCCGTCTGTTTTCCTCAGCGGCGCCGGACATGCGCTGCCACGTCGCGAACCCATACCGCTCGTCGCAGGACTCCCCGAGAGAATTGACCTGACGCGCCCGCACTCCTTGGGCTATCGTCCCTGTCGGCGCTATTGTATCCCTGCACCGAAGCGCGATAAAACGCATCTCAAACGTCGTCATCTCAGCGCCGGCCCTTATCCCCATCGCGTAACCGGCGCCGGCGTTAAACGGCGGATACCACATCTTGTGCCGCGAAAAACCGGGATTGTTGGGCCTATAGAGGCCGGAAGCTCCTCCTGTCGCGCATATGACGGCACGCGCCTCGAAGACGTATAAAACATTCTCGTCAACACCGATGCCGACCGCGCCACGGACAACGCCGTCATGAACGATATAATTCACGATGTTGACTCGGTTTACGACTTGCGTGTTTTCCAGTTTCGAAACGGCTTCTGCCATGAGGGGTTTTATGTTTTCCCCGTTTATCTTTATGTTGCGGTTCCCCCTCGCGGCGTAGCTTCCGTCAGGGTTTTTAAGGATGACGAGCCCCATGGATTCCAGGCGTTCGGCGGCTCTGTTGAAACCGCGCGCGGCCGACAGCAGCAGGTCGTGCCTCGCTATTCCGGCTGCGTCTTCCGTGGCGTATTTCACATAATCCTCGGGCGTCCTCCCCGGAACGATGTACGCGTTGAGGGCGTTCACGCCAGCCGCGAGGCATCCGCTGCGCTTTATGTGAGCCTTCTCAGCGACAATAACTCGAACCGACGGATGTTCCCCAAGCGTCAGCGCGGCCTGGCATCCTGCGGTTCCGCCTCCTATGATCAATACGTCGCTTTTTATCCTTTTTACGGACAGCATTTTTTGTTTTTATGATAATTAGCTTGTCTCAAATCCGCATACAATCTGCCTAGAAAGCGTTGCATGAACTCGATCAAATTTATGGATTCATGGCGCATAACAACACCTCGCATCATTTAAACAATGCATATAGTTTACCACTATTTGAAGACTTGCATTTTCAAGAGCTTTGTTATTTTCAGCCACTATAATTTTCCTCCAGCTTGGAACTCGCAAAATCAGATATATACCGCCTGGTTCTTCATATTCTCGTTCTCCAGAATACGAGCCGCGTCGCCGTCGAAGACGTAGATACGGCGAATCAGGACGCTGACGCGGTCTCCCGCGCGAAGCTCATCTTTTTCGAGCGGACGGTTCGCCGTCAGGAGCGCGTCGCCCACTCGAACCTTGAGTTCGAGGCAGTCGCCGCGGAACGACACCTCTTCCACGGTTCCCTCCTCGATGCTTCTGACGTATTTTTCGAGATGCCCGCTCTTTTCCACCCTTATGAACTCGGGGCGTATCACGGCCTGCGAGAAGTCCTTAGCCGCCTCGAAGCCCTTGAGCAACCCGGCGTTGTCGATCACGTCGGATCGCCCGATGAAACGGGCGACGAAAGGCGTCGCAGGCTGTTTGTATATTTCGACAGGAGAGCCCGACTGCTCTATGCGTCCCGCGTTGATGACCACTATCTCGTCCGCTACCTCTACAGCCTCCTCCTGATCGTGAGTGACGAATATGCTCGTGATCTGAAGGGATTCTATCATCTTTCTGAGCCATTTCCGCAGCTCCTGACGCACCTTGGCGTCGATGGCGGCGAACGGCTCGTCCAAAAGCAGGAGGTGCGGATTCGGCGCGAGGGCCCTGGCGAACGCAACCCTCTGCCGCTGTCCGCCCGAGAGCTGGTGCGGATAGCGGCGGTCGAGTCCATCGAGTCCTACGAGGCTTATGAGCTCGCCCACTCGTTTTTTGATGGCGTCGCGCTTCACATGCTGCACTTTAAGGCCGAACGCAATGTTTTCGAAGACCGTCATATACCTGAAAAGCGCATAGTTCTGGAACACGAAGCCTATACCGCGTTTGCTCGCGTCGACGTCGTTTACGCGCCTGCCGTCTATTATTATGTCGCCGGAGTCGGGAGTTTCGAGACCGGCTATCATGCGCAGTATCGTCGTCTTGCCGCTGCCGCTCGGACCAAGCAGACCGATGAGCCTGCCCTTCTCTATGCCGAGGCTTGCGTCGTCGGAGGCCTTATATTCGCCGAACGACTTGTTGATGTTTCTCAGCTCGAGATACTTCACAGGCCCAGCTCCTTTTTACCCTTGTATTCCACTATGTTTCTCGCTATCAAAATGATCACCGCCATGATGACCAGGATTGAAGAAACCGCGAACGCCTGTGAATATTTGTACTCGTTGTACAGTATCTCCACATGCAGCGGCAGAGTATTAGTCTTGCCTCTCAGGTGGCCGGAGAGCACCGATACCGCGCCGAACTCACCCATCGCCCGGGCTGTGCACAATATGACCCCGTAAAGCAGCGCCCACTTTATATTGGGAAGCGTCACACGGAAGAATATGACGAACCCGTTAGCCCCCATCAATGCGGCAGCCTCTTCCTCGTCGCTGCCCTGAGCGTTCAGCACCGGGATCAGCTCGCGGGCCACAAAGGGGAACGTCACGAAAATTACGGCCAATATGATGCCTGGTACTGCGAATACGATATTTATGTTATAGCTGTCGAGCCATTCGTGAGCCCAACCGATGCGTCCGAACGTCAGTATGAATATGAGGCCCGCGATGACGGGCGATATTGCGAACGGGACGTCTATCATGGTCGTGAGAAATTTCTTGCCCCTGAAACTGAACTTCGTGATGGCCCACGCCGCGAACAACCCGAAGAGCGTGTTGACGACGACGGCGACCAGTGTCGACGAGAGCGTGAGCTGCAGCGCCTTCAACGTGTAAAAATCAGTAACAGTGTTTTTGTATGTCTCCCATCCGCTTCGAAGCGCGATATAAAGCACTATGCAAAGCGGCAGTATGAGCATTATGAATAAAAAGAGCAGGCTCGCCGTTATCAGGAGCGCCCGCGTGATGGATCCGTCCTCGTTTTTAAGCGCCATCGTCATTTACCTCGTCATAATTTCATTTATCCCTTGATGAATTTTCCATAATAGATCTGCACAGTGTTTATCAACAATAAAATCCCGAACGACGCGACGAGCATTACGAGCGCTATGGCTGTCGCACCCTGATAATCGTACTGCTGAAGCTTGTTCATGATGAGAAGCGGGGCTATCTCGGTCTGAAACGGCCTGTTGCCGGCTATGAAAACGACGCTGCCATACTCGCCCAGCCCCCTCGCGAACGCGAGCCCGAAGCCGGTGAGGAGCGCCGGCAATATCTCGGGGAACACGATTTGAAAAAATATGCGGGCCCGACCCGCCCCGAGTATGGCGGCCGCCTCCTCGTACTGCGGGTCGAGCTTTTCCAAAACAGGCTGTATGGTGCGAACCACGAAGGGGATCGTGATGAACACCAACGCTATCGTGATCCCTATCCTCGTGTAGGCAATATTTATCCCAACCCTCTCGAAGAACATCCCGATGAAGCTCCTGCTGGAATATACCGCTGTGAGCGATATACCGGCCACAGCCGTAGGGAGCGCGAACGGCAGTTCTATGAGCCCGTCGACGAAGCGCTTGAACGGAAATTTATACCGCACGAGAACCCACGCGAGCGTCATGCCGAACACGGCGTTTATAAGCGCCGCTATAAACGTGCAGAGGAAACTGACCCTGATGCCGGCCAGTATCCTTCTGCCGGTTATGACCTTGAAAAAACCCTTGATCCCGAGCCCGGACGACGTCAGCACGATGGAGGCGAGGGGGATCAGGACGATCACGCCGAGAAACCCCAGGGTTATGCCCATGGAGAGCCCGAAACCGGGAATAACCCTGGGCGATTTCGCCCGCGTTATCACTCGCCAGCTCCCTCTCGCGTACCGAAAACGTGCCCTTATTTCTCGTATATCTGGTCGAATATGCCGCCGTCCGCGAAATGCTCCGTCTGCGCCTTGTCCCAGCCGCCGAATAGCGGATCGTCGATCGTTATGAGGTTCACGTCAAGATCGAATACGTTCGAGTATTTGGCCAGGATTTCCGGGTTCGTCGGCCTGTAGAAGTTGTCTCCCGCGATCTTCTGCCCGATGTCGGTGTAGAGGTATTCCAAATACGCGCGCGCTACGTCCCTCGTTCCCTTCTTGTCCACATTATCGTCGACTATCGCTACCGGAGGCTCGGCAAGTATAGAAAGAGGCGGAGTCACTATCTCGAACGCGTCGCCGTGCTCCTTTATCGACAGATACGCTTCGTTCTCCCACGCCAACAGGACGTCGCCCTGACCGTTCTCTACGAACGTAGTGGTAGAGCCCCTCGCCCCTGAGTCGAGCACGAGTACGTTGGCAAACACGTCGCCTATGAACGCCTTGACCTTCTCCGCGTTGCCGTTGTAAAGCTTTTGGGCATAGGCCCAGGCCGCGAGATAATTCCAGCGCGCGCCGCCAGAAGTCTTAGGGTTCGGAGTGATGATGCCGACGCCCGG
>JAITOY010000038.1 GCA_031289775.1 Synergistaceae bacterium | reverse complement strand
GCCAGGGTGCAGACCTTTCCAGACAAATATTTCTTTTGTGGTTCTTGGACAGAAAGCATGCGTCAAATAGGCAACGCTGTCCCTGTCAGATTGGCCAATATAATTGGGAAATCAGTAGCTAGTACGCTGGAAGGGTTGGACGAATATGGCCTCAAACGAGAATACTCCGCTTATAAAGCCGTTTAACCCGCTAGACAAACAAAATTTAGGCGAGAGCGTCGCTGACGCGCTTTTGGAAGTAAGCGTTCAGCCAGTGCCGCCTGACACTTTTATCGGCGCGGGCGTATATGTTTTATATTACACCGGCGCCTTTCCTGCTTACGCGGAATTATCCGAAGTGAACAGAGACGACCAATCGCCGTATATGAACTCCCTGCGCGGCGGATATTGCCACGGCGTAATGTCATTAATACACACAATGGTCACTTCGAGCGGGCGTATGCCTTGCGAATTGCCCACTCTGCCGGAGATTGTCAGTAAGCGGTCTGCAAGTTCAGTCCGATTGTTGTCTGTCAATCTGCGGTTAGTGGCGGCCAAAATATCAACATCGCTGTCTTTGCGCAAACCTCCGCTTACGGAGGATCCATATAAATAGTACTCGAACGAGTAATCGCTTGACAATTTACCTCTTACCCTATATGATTGATAGGTAAATATATAACATTGAGTCTTACGGAGGCGTCTTCATGCGGAGGCTTCGCGCTTCAGAGAATTTTTCGCTTTCAAGTAACTATATCGGGCAGGCGGGGCGTTGTTGTCCCTGCGCGATTATGCGGTCGTGTGTGAATATAAGGACATTGCGATGATTTATTAGGGCACAGCTTTACTAGGCGCGAATTATTAAAGCCAGCCTTTCCTTAGAAGGGCTGGCTTTAATAATCGGCGCCTTGCGCTCGGATGGGGTGGCAAGTTGCGTATACGAACGAAACGAGGAGGAGGCGCGTTGTGGCAAAAAAGCGGATCAATCTGAAAATTTCCAGCGTCGATAACCGGGAGATGCGGCTTGGCACGATCACGTCATGGGACGGAAGCGCGTCTGAGTTGGTTGAGGCGTCGAGGTACGAGGCGCGCGGACGAAAGAAGACGGCCGGAAAGGGTCGGGGCGACTGTTCCGGCTGCCAGGGCTCGGATTCCGGCGAGAGAAAGGTCTGCCGCCTTCAGGAGCTGAAGATGCCGTTCAACCAGCAGACCATGTGCAGCCACGCAATCGTGGCCTGCCAGCTGGGGAACCTCACGGACTGCATTCTGGTGGAGCACTCCCCTATTGGCTGCTCAGCGTCGAACCCTCGCTTTAATCAGGGGTTTAAAATCGGTCTCGCCAGACGCGGAAAACCGATACAGAGCCTTCAGGTGTGCAGCACGAACCTGAAGGAGAACGATATGGTCTTTGGGGCGAGCGACCGTCTGCGCCAGACGATACGAGACGCGCACGAGCGCTTCACGCCCAAGGCGATATTCGTCTCGATGTCGTGCTCGACCGCCATCATAGGAGAGGATCTCGACAGTGTGACCGCCGAGATGGAAGCCGAGATCAAGATACCGGTCGTGCCCGTATACTGCGAGGGTTTCAGGAGCAAACATTGGAGCACGGGCTTCGATGCGTCGCAGCACGGCGTCGTGCGCCAGATTGTAAACAAAAAGCCGAAGAAACAGAATGACCTGATCAATATAGTGAACCTCTGGGGGACGGACTACTTCACCCCGATGCTGAAGCCGCTCGGTCTGCGGGTGAACTACCTGATCGACATGGCGAGCTTCGACGAGATGCGCCAGGCGTCAGAGGCGGCTGCGACGGCGGCCTTTTGCCACACGCTCGGTTCGTACATGGCTACCGCGCTCGAGGAGCACTATGGCGTTCCACAGATTGACGCTCCGCAGCCCTTCGGGCTCGCCGGCACGGACGACTGGCTTCGCGCCGTAGCGAAGACAGTTGGCAAGGGCGATATGATAGAGGAGCACATCGAGAGCGAGCACAGGAGAATAGCCCCGAAGCTCGCGGAGCTCAGGAAAAAACTGAGCGGGGTCAAGGGTTTTGTCTCGACCGGGTCGTCGTATGCGCACGCTATGATATCCGTCATCCGCGACCTCGGCGTAACCGTGGACGGCTCGATTGTGTTTCATCACGACCCTGTCTACGACGCCGGGCACGAGAATCAGGACACGCTGGGGCATCTCGTCAAACACACTGGCGAGGTCAAGAACTTCACCGTCAGCCAGACGCAGCCCTTCCAGTTCATCGGCCTTTTGAGGAGGGTGAACCCTGACTTCATAATCATAAGGCACAACGGGCTCGCTCCTCTCGCCGCAAGGCTTGGCATACCATCATTCCCGATGGGCGACGAGCACTTCCCGCTCGGCTACGACGGACTCATCCGCACTGGCGAGGCGTTGCTAGGGATAATGGCCAAAAAGAAGTTCGGCGAAGTTTTGAAACGCCACGCGGAGATCCCGTACACGGACTGGTGGCTCTCGCAGGAGGATCAGTTCATCCTTGCCAGACACCCGGAGATATTGGACGAAGAGCCGGATGCCGGAGTGACGACGGAAAATCTCGTCGAGCTCGGCGCCGATGGAAGTTCAAAGATATCGGAGGCGAATTTGCGCTATGCCTGAGACGCTCACGGCGACAGCGCCAAAACAGACGAACACCATCGTACACCCGCATTACGGCTGCGCCATAGGGGCTGTGTACAGCGTAGTGGCGATACCGGGCGGCGTCCCAATCGCGAACTGCGGGCCGGGATGCGCCGACAAGCAGTATTGCATACTGTCGAGCGGAAACGGCTATCAGGGGACGATAGGGGCGGGCGGCGGGGCGATGCCGAGCGTGAACATAGGCGAAAACGAGGTCGTCTTCGGCGGAGCGAAAAAGCTCGACGGCCTCGTAAAGTCGGCGCTTAGAATCATGAAGGGCGACCTGTTTGTCGTCGTCACAGGATGCTCGAGCGAGCTGGTCGGGGACGATATCGGCTCGGTTGTCCGCAGATACCAGAGGGCCGGCAAGCCGGTCGTCTACGCCGACGCCGCCGGGTTCAAGGGAAGCAACATCACCGGGCACCTCATCGTCGTCAGGGAGATAATCGACCAGTTTGTCGGAGAGTACAGGGGCAGGAAAAAAAAAGGCCTCGTGAACCTGTTTTTCGAGGTTCCGTATTTCAACACAAACTGGCGCGGAGACTTCATCGAGATGAAGCGCATTTTAGATGGCGCCGGGTTTACGGTGAACGTTCTCTTCGGCCCGGGGAGCAGGGGCGTAGAAGAGTGGAGGGACATTCCAAAGGCGCAGTTCAACCTCGTGGTCTCGCCCTGGGTGGGGCTCGATACGGCGGAGCACTTGAAGGAGAAGTATAAGCAGCCATACCTGCACATACCGGTCATACCGGTCGGTGAGGAGGCGACGACCGCGTTTATCCGGCAGGTAGTCGAGTTCGCAGGCATAGACCCAGCTAAATCGGAGGCCTTTATAAAGCAGGAGGCGCACTACTATTATTATTTTCTGGAGCACTTTTCGGAGTTTTTCTCCGAGTTTTGGTTTGGGCTGCCGTCGGCCTTTACCGTTGCCTCCGATTCGGCGACGAACATCGCCATGACGAAGTTTCTGGCGGATCAGATGGGCATAATTCCCGTAAAACAGATAATAACTGACAATCCGCCCGAGAAGTACAGGAACGCGATAAGCCGCCTGTACGAGGATCTGTCGGAGGGCGTTTCGGCGAAAGCGGAGTTCATCGAGGACGGCTACATGATCGAACAGGAGATAAAAAACACAGATTTCGGCGCGAGCGTGCCCCTGATACTCGGCTCGACGTGGGAGTCGGACGTGGCGACGGAATTAAAAGGCCTGCTCGTCAAAGTATGCACGCCGAACACGGAGGAGGTCGTGCTTAATCGCAGCTACATCGGCTATAGGGGCGCGCTCACCCTCATCGAAAAAGTGTACACCGCTGCGGTCGGAGGCGGCAGCTAGCAGGGTAATTAAAGGCTATTCTTGTAATTTTTTATGCCGAAAAACGGCGGAAACGGGGCAATGTATCTTATGGCGAAAAAACTGCGGCAAATCGCGATTTACGGCAAGGGCGGCATCGGTAAATCCACAACGACCCAAAACCTGACGGCCGGGCTCGCGGAGAGCGGCAAAAAGGTGATGGTGGTCGGTTGCGACCCGAAGGCGGACTCCACGAGGCTGCTTCTGGGCGGCCTCGCCCAGCGGACAGTTCTCGACACGCTGCGTGACCAGGGCGAGGACATCAGCCTCGACCTCATCATGAAGGACGGCTACAAAAACACGAAGTGCGTAGAATCCGGCGGCCCAGAGCCGGGCGTTGGCTGCGCGGGGCGAGGAATAATCACGGCCATTGGTCTGTTGGAGCGTCTTGGCGCTTATACGAAAAATCTGGACTACGTCTTTTACGACGTGCTGGGCGACGTCGTGTGCGGCGGTTTTGCCATGCCGATTCGCGAGGGGAAGGCGAAGGAGATATACATTGTCGCGAGCGGAGAGATGATGGCGCTTTACGCCGCCAATAACATCGCCCGAGGCATCGAGCGTTACGCCACTCAGGGCGAGGTGAGACTAGGCGGCATCATCTGCAACAGCAGGAACGTCGATAGGGAGAACGACCTGCTGAGAGCGTTCGCGAAGGAGCTCGGGACGGATCTGACGTATTTCATTCCGCGCGACAACATCGTGCAGAGGGCTGAAATCAGGAAAAAAACCGTGATCGAGTACAAGCCGGACGCACAACAAGCGGATGAGTATAGGGCGCTGGCGAAGAAAATCGCCGAGAACAAAAAATTCGTGATCCCGAAGCCAATGACGCAGGAGCGGCTCGAGGAAATATTGACGGAGTTCGGGCTGATGGAGTCGAGTGACGAGTACGCAATATGACGCTGTACGGCGCCGCAAGGAGTGAGAAGGATGCCAAACAAAATCGAATTGAACAATATAAGCCAGGCGTACTACATCAAAAGCAGCGAGACGAACAAGAAGGTCAAGTTCTACGCGCTGAAGGATTTTACGCTTTCAGTCAGTGACGGGGAGTTCGTCGTGGTCGTCGGGCCCAGCGGGTGCGGCAAGTCCACGCTGCTCGACATACTCTCCGGGCTTTTTAAGGCTAACTCCGGCAGCATCGCCATAGACGGCCAGATCGTGAACGGGCCGGCGCTCGACAGGGGTTTCGTCATGCAGAGCTACGCGCTTTTCCCCTGGCGGACGATCAAAAAAAACGTGGAGTTTGGGCTGGAGCTCAAAAAGATCCCCAAAAAAGAGCGCGGAGAGATCAGCGCGTCGTTCATAGAACTCGTCGGGCTCCACGGCTATGAAAACAGGTATCCGTACGAGCTGTCCGGCGGGATGAAACAGCGCGTGGCCATCGCACGCGCGCTCGCCTACGACCCTAAGGTTCTGTTGATGGACGAACCATTCGCCGCGGTCGACGCCCAGACGAGGGAGAAACTTCAGGATGAACTGGTGAGCATCTGGCAGAAGACGAACAAAACGATCATTTTTGTGACGCACAGCATCGAGGAGGCCGTAACTCTCGCCGACCGCGTCGTAGTCATGACTGAGAACCCGGGGACGATAAAAGAGATCGTGCCCATCAACCTGCCGAGGCCCCGTATAAGCGTCGAGGCTGGCATCTCCGAGGCGTACTCGGCCTTCGTCAGCAGAATCTGGGGGCTTCTGCACAACGCGGAGGAGAGCTTCGAAAGCGCGAGACTCTGATGCGGATTAGTGGACGCCGGCGCAAAAGGGTGGTATGAGGGTATGAAAAAATACATAAGCGTTATAGTGGTCGCCTTTTTTTTCCTTATATGGGAAATTGCGGCGAGATTGAATATATTAGACACGCAGTTTATTCCGGCTTTTTCAACTGTGATAAAAGAGACGTTAGCCATGGCGGCCTCTGGCGATCTGTTCAAACATATTTTCGCGAGCCTCCTGAGGCTTTTTTTTGGAATTGGCCTTGCGGTTCTTATCTCGCTGCCGCTCGGTTTTTTGCTAGCGGGCTGGACTCCGCGACTGTCCGCGTTTTTAAACCCGCTTTTCACAAACCTTTCAATGGCTAACCCGTTTACACTTATACCGGTGTTTATGCTCCTGCTCGGCATGGGCGAAGTAAGCAAGATCGGAATCATATTCTGGGTAACGTTGTGGCCCGCCCTCTTTTCGGCCATCTCGGGCGTCAGGCAGATCGACCCTGTCGTGCTAAAGGCCGCTCGCGCCATGGGGGCAAGCGGCGTAAAGATATTTTTCGCCATCATACTGCCTGGGAGCGTGAACAGGATTTTCACCGGGGTCAAATCATCCGTCACGTTGGGCTTCACCGTCCTCATGGGGGCCGAGATGATCGGCTCCAAAGCCGGGCTTGGTTTTATCATCTTCACGTCCAATAAAAATTACAATATCCCTAAGTTGTACGTCGGAATACTGATGATCGCGATCACAGGCGCTCTTGTCAACCTCCTTATTGAAAAAATGCAAAAGTCGATCGTCGTTTGGGAAGAAAACGTCGATCGGATAATGTAGGGGAGAGCGTCTATGCAGAGCGCAAGGGATCTTTATTCAAAAATAAAAAGCTTAGCGTTCGGAAGTTTGTCGACGCTGCTATTTTTTGTGATTTGGTATGCGGCGTCCGCAACCGGCCTTTTGAACGACGGACTCATCCCCGACCCTGTAAGCGTCGTGCTGAAACTGTTCCGCAATGTATTTACGGGAGATCTCTTCAGCAAGCACATCCTTCTGTCTTTCAGGAGGGCAGGGATCGGATTTTTGGCCTCAGGGGCCGTGGGGCTTTTTCTCGGATGTTTCCTGAAGATACTGCCGGAAAAGTTGCGTATGATTTTCATGCCCGTGCTTCAACTGTTTGAAAAGTTGAACCCGCTCGCTCTCTTCCCGGTGTTCATGCTCTTTTTCGGAATTGGGGAGATGAGCAAGGTGATGATCGTCTTCTGTGTGTCGGTGTGGCAAATCGCTTTTCACACCCTAGCGGGTCTTATGAACGTAGACCCGGTTCTGATCAAATCGGCCAGAGCCATGGGCGCGAGCAGATTTGTCCTCTTTTGGAGGGTCTACTTCCCGGCCGCGCTTCCGGATATCTTCGGAGGCATAAAGTTCGGGGCGCAGACCGCGTTCGTATTTATAGTCACCGTCGAGATGCTTAGCTCCTCAGCCGGGCTCGGATGGTTCCTCCAGAACGCGAAGACTCGCTACGACCTCCGCGACCTGTATTCGAGCGTGATCATCGTTGCTCTGATAGGCATCTTTATCAGCAAAATACTTACGCATATAGAAGTTCGCCTGTTTTCATGGAAGGAGAAGGTTCTCTGAATGAGGAGGGACGCAATGACATATTCAGTGGGAAAGACGCTTAAAACGCGAGACTGTGAGGAGATGTTTCTTATGCCGGCAAATTACGCTGCTCGATGTAGTCGGATGTGAGTCTGGCGCTTATTTCGAATCGCCCTCTGGGGGGCAAGCCGTACGTAAAGCTATTCATGGATAAAACCACAAAATTCTATTATGGAGGTTTCCATTATGATCGTAACTAAGAAGAAATATAGCATCACGATATTTTCGATATGCTGTATCCTCGCCTTCGGCCTGGCCGTCGGTCTCGTCAAGAGCGCCTCCTCCGCGGAGGAGAAATTGTTCCCCATTAAGACATCTACGAGATACGACTGCACGCTCGCTCCATATATCGTTGCCGTCAACAAGGGTTTTTTCAGGGACGAGGGTCTGGAACTAGTCTGGACAGGCGAGCTCCCCTCCTCCGAGTACATTACTGGCGTGGTAACGGGGACGATAGACTTCGCCGACCAGCATCCCAATGGGCTTGCCCTAGATGTTTTCGGAGGCGCCAAGATCAAGGCGGTCGGCCGTTCGATAATCGAGCCCGACGAGAGCGTCGACTCGAGGCTGCGGCATATGAGATATTATGTGTCGAGAGAGGCCTATGACGCAGGCGTGAAAACCATCGCCGACCTCGCGAAATATAAAGAGGGCAAAACGCTGAAGTCCGCCGGAGAGGTGAACACATGCGAATCTTTTATACTGAACAAGGCGCTGGATGTGAACAACATACCCAGGGACAAGCTGGAGTGGATCGCGATCGACTCGGACGTCGCGAAAATCCAGGCGCTCAAAATAGGCCAGGTAGACCTCATCGGCGTGCATCCTCCGTTCTTTGACGCGGCTGTGGAGAGTGGAGTCGCGCAAATAGGGGATTCCTCGGACTCGAAACTCGGCGAGACGGCCGGCGTGTATCTCTACTACTTCTCGAACGAATTCATCGGGAAGCATCCTAAGGAGGTAGGGGGATTCGTGCGAGCCATGACGAAGGCGCAGCAGTGGGCGAACGCGAACCTGGATGAGACTGCGAAGTGGACCGGCGATTTCATCGGCCAGGAGGTCAAGGGGAACCACTACTACTCCGAGACGACGGAGATAGATGAGGCGACAATCCTTCCTTGGATCGAGGATCTAGAGAACACCGGCGGCCTTCCTAAGGGCGCACTGAAACCCAGCGATATAATAACGCATCAGTTCGAAGTCAAGTAACGAAAGTTCAAACGGGACGATCGTCAGGCAAGACGGTCGTCCCGTTTAAAATATGGAGGCGAAACACAATGGGAAACTCTAAAAATCGCTTGGCGGTCGGGATTGGCGCGGCGGCGCTTGGCGGGCTCATAGCCATCGGGCCGCAGTATATGTTCAAAATATGCGAGCAGACGATGCACGGAGGCGCGCACGGCGCCACGAACTGCTTCTGGGTCGGTCAGGCCGAGATCGGCGTTGGCGCGCTTATCGCGGCTCTGGGGATAGCGTATCTGTTTTTCAGCAACCCGCTGATACGCGCCGGGCTGAGCGTGGGCATTCTTTTCGGAGCCATACTCTCTCTCGCGGTCGCCGACATCCTGCTGAAATTCTGCGAGGACGCGAGTATGTCCTGTCACTTGGCGACGCTTCCGGCGTTGAACATAGTAGGGACTCTTGCCGTGATACTAGGGGTCTCGAACACGGCCTACCTGTTCGGGAAGCCCCGCCATACGGGCAGCGAAGCGCCTTCCAATGCCTAGCAGGAGGATGACATCCTTCGGCATCGCCGTGCTGAATTTGAGGCGCAAACCCCTCCGCACATTTTGCCTTGTCGCGTTTGTCGCGCTTCTTTCTTTTGTGCTGTCCGGCGGTTCGCTTCTCGCCTACAGTCTTCACAACGGGGCGAGGAGCATGTCGGAGCGTCTTGGCGCGGACGCGCTTTTTGTGCCAGTAGGCTACGAGGGCAGGGCTGCGGGCGCGTTGCTGCGCGGTGAACCGAGCGCGTTTTATTTCGACGGGGATCTCTCTGAGAGGCTGATGCACGCCGAGGGTGTCCTGCGAGCTTCCCCGCAGTTGTTCATAGCGACGTTCGACTCGTCCCACTGCGCCTTCCCCACGCAGATCATCGGGTACGACCCCAAGACGGATTTCACGATAGGCCCGTGGCTTACGCGGAAAATACCGGGCGGCCCTGGCATCGGCGAGGTCGTGGTGGGCAGCGGCGTCAACAGAAAAAGCGGCGACGAAATCCAGTTCTTCGGGCGTCTTTACCGCGTTGCTGGAAAGCTCGACAAGACCGGCATGGGGTTCGACACGTCGATTTTTATGAACATGGAGACCTCGCGCGCCGCCTTCAAGGACTACGCCTACTACGCGGGAGGGAAGCTCCCCGACGCGGATAACGCGATCTCCTCCATCACAGTCGATATAAAAAGCGGCTACGATCCGTCGAAGTTCGCGCGCGGCGTCCGGGAGACGTTCCGTAACGAACTCGTCAGCGTTGTTCTGATGCAGGCGATGTTTGAGGACATCTCAAAGGAGCTCGGTCTATCCATTGCCATAATAACGGCGCTTATGGCTGTCTTCTGGCTCCTTGCGGTCGGCGTACTCGCGATTTTATTTACGGTCACGCTGAACGAGCGCAGGCGCGAGTTCGGGATTTACAGGGCGCTGGGCGCGACGCGACGCAAACTTTACGAGATCGTACTGTCCGAATCCTGCGCCGTGAGTCTTTTTGGAGCGGTGAGCGGCGTTCTGCTCCTCTGCTTTTTTGTGTTCCCCTTTGCGCCCCTGATAAGCCGTTCGATCGAGTCGGCGTATTTGCAGCCGTCTTTTAAGGTTCTGTCGATGATCCTCTGCGGCGGGCTTCTTGTCTCGTTTTTGACAGGGCCGATTGCTTCGCTCGGCTCGGCGGCGGTCATTGGGCGGATGTCGGCCTCGGCAGTCATGAAGGAAGGATGAAAATGCTTCTCGAAGTACGGAACCTGAAAAAGGAATATTCTCGCGGCGGCGGAGTTTTTCCCGCCGTCGACGACGTTTGCCTTTCCATCGGCACGGAGGATTTCGTCTGCATTACGGGTCCGTCCGGCAGCGGAAAGAGCACTCTCCTCAGCATGATAGCGGGGCTTCTCGCGCCAAGTTCCGGCAGCATCGTATTCGACAAACTCGAACTCGTGAACATGGACGATGACGAACTGTCTCTCCTTCGAAACACTAAAATAGGTTATATCCCGCAGGGCGCCAGCGTCCTCTCGAACCTCTCCGTCCTCGACAACGTCATCCTCCCATTTTACCTGCATAAAAAGCGCGTTAAAGATGACGATCCTATTGAAAGGGCGAATGGTCTGCTCGCGCGAATGGGCATCCTGAAGCTCGCGGAGACTTTTCCGCCTCAGCTCTCCGGCGGGGAACTGAGGCGAACCGCGATCGCGAGGAGCCTCATAAATTCGCCACTGTTGCTCATAGCGGATGAGCCGACCGTCGACCTCGACCCGAAAAACTCGTCGGAGGTCATGAGCATCTTCAGGGACATCTCAAAAGACGGAACCGCGGTCATACTCGTCTCACATGATATTGGCACGGCTCGCGGCGGCAACAGGTTTTTTTTCATGGAGTCGGGACGCCTGGAGGAAAAAACTTCGGAGGTTCGCCCAGAGACAGGGTTTCTGAGTCCTGCTCTTGCTCGCGGTTAATATTATATAAAGCCTTGACAAGTTTCATTTTCACTATATAATCCTATTAAACTTATCGGAATAATAAAAATAGTAGGGGAGGCGCGGGTTATGTTATCCAATTCCATGAAGATCATCATTCCCTACTGTCCTATATATACAAATACTCATTACGGGCTGCCGTTATTGATCGGCATCGCATCCAAATTACGCGCGTTATTTTAAAAAAAGAGAGCAGAGGGACGCTCATATTTCGTTCCCAACGTTTTGGTTATGCCAAATCCAGAAAAGGGGTAAAAACATGGCAGTCGCAAAGAACATCGACCAGTGGTCTTTTGAGACAAAGCAGCTCCATATAGGGCAGGAAGTGCCGGATCCGACGTCGGACGCCAGAGCTGTTCCGATATACCAGACGACGTCGTACGTGTTCCACAACTCGGCTCACGCCGCGGCGCGTTTCAACCTGAGCGACCCGGGCAACATCTACGCGCGCCTGACGAACTCGACACAGGACGTTCTCGAGAAAAGAATAGCGGCGCTCGAGGGCGGAATAGCCGCGCTTGCCCTTGCTTCCGGCGCGGCTGCGATCACATACACGTTTCTCAACCTTGCCAAATCCGGCGACCATATTGTTTCTGCGAAGACGATTTACGGCGGCACGTACAATCTTTTGGCCCATACGCTGCCGCTTTACGGCATCACTACGACGTTCGTCGATCCCGACGTCGAAGGTTCGTTCGAAAAGGCGATCCAGCCGAACACGAAGGCGATATTGATAGAGTCGCTAGGCAATCCGAACTCCAACGTAATAGATTTCAAGTTAGTCGCGGACATCGCCCATAAGCACAAAATACCTCTCGTCGTGGACGCGACGTTCACGACCCCATATCTCGTGCGTCCCATAGAGTACGGCGCTGATATCATCGTGCACTCCGCGACAAAGTTCCTCGGCGGACACGGAACCACATTGGGCGGAATAATCGTCGACTCGGGCAAGTTTGATTGGGAGGCCTCCGGGAAATTTCCGCAAATCACGGAGCCGAGCCCGAGCTACCACGGACTTTCGTTCACAAAGGCAGTCGGCGCCGCCGCCTTTATAGTCCGCATACGTGCCATCCTGCTACGCGATACCGGCGCGGCAATTTCCCCGTTTAACGCCTTTCTTTTGCTGCAGGGGGTGGAAACCCTCTCCCTTCGAGTCGAGAGACACGTCGAAAACGCCCTTAAGGTTGTCGACTATCTCAAGAACCATGCGAAGGTGGAGGCAGTTCACCACCCCTCTCTACCAGCGGAACCGAGCTACAAAACATACCAGAAATATTTCCCGAAGGGCGCCGGTTCGATCTTCAGCTTCGAGATCAAGGGCGGAGTGAAGGAAGCGCAGGAATTTATCGACAAGCTCGAAATATTCTCCCTGCTCGCGAACGTAGCCGACGTGAAGTCGCTCGTCATTCACCCGGCTACGACGACGCACTCTCAACTGAGCGAGGCGGAGCTTCTGGATCAGGGCATCAAGCCCAATACGGTTCGCCTCTCGATAGGAACGGAGAACATAAAGGACATCATCTCCGACTTGAACCAGGCGTTTTAAGAGCCGATAGCCCGCGGGCTATTCGCGTTGACTTGACGGAAGACAGGCGGCGCCGGGAACGGCGCCGTTTTGGCTTGCGCCTGAACAGAGCGAGAAAAAGTAAAAAAAAAAAAGAGATGAGACTGATGGATTACGCTTCCGAAGTTTTGGACTCGGCAGGAAAATATTTGACGGAGCGCGGCATAAGAGCCGTCGAGGTTGGTTTCGCCGACATAAACGGCTCCATAGTGGGCAAACGCCTTCCGGCGCGCTTCCTTCTGGAGCATCTGGCGTCCGGGACTGGCATCTGCCGCGCCCCTCTTACGTGGGACATCCAGTCGGAGTACTTCACTACGTCCGAACTCGCCGGCTTTGATTACGGCGCGGCCGACATGACGCTAATGCCAGACTATGCCACTTTGCGTGAGATACCTTGGCGAAAGGGCTCCGCGTTTGTCCTGGCCGATCCCCATATCGATACAGGGGAGATTATTCAAGTCGCCCCAAGGCAGGTTTTGAAAAACGTGCTCGCAAGAGTTGAGAAGATGGGCTACAGGGCAAAGGTCGGATCCGAGGTGGAGTTTTACCTGCTGGACGGGGACAAAAAGCCGCTGTTCGGCGGCAAAGAGACGTACTCCATCTCCAAGGAGAGCCAGTACAGCGACATTTTCGAGAAGATTCAATATGGCCTCGAGGATTTCGGCATCCCCGTCGAGGCGCTTCACACCGAGTACGGTCCCGGCCAGATGGAGCTTATCCTCGAGTTCAGCGACGCGCTAACAAGCGCCGACAACACGATAATCGCGCGCAACGCGATAAAGGAGATAGCGCGAAAAAACGGAATGTACGCGACGTTCATGGCTATTCCGTGGAGTGAACACTCCGGCAGCGGGTATCATCTGCACCAGAGCCTGTGGACGGGTGACGGCGAAAACGCCTTCGCCGACCGAGCGCTGCTGCTCCGCTACGCAGCCGGCCTTTTGGCCTGCGCGGCCGAGTTTATGCCCATGGCCGCCCCGAGCGTCAACTCATACAAGCGCCTCGCAGATATGTCGTTTGCGCCCACAAGAATCGGCATCGGGTACGATAATCGCACCGTATCCGCGAGGATCGTAGGACGAGGTCGGAGCGCCAGGATTGAAAACCGCACAGGCTCCGCCGACGCGAACGCCTACCTCCTGATAGCCGCCTCGATAGCGTCCGGCCTGTACGGGCTGGAAAATGACCTCGAAACGCCTCGGGTGATAAGCGGCAACGGATATTACAACGACGAGCTGGAGTCGCTGCCGAGGACGCTATCCGCCGCCGCCGAGCTTTTCGACAGGAGCGAACGCGCGGTAGAGTATTTCGGGAAGGATTTCGTCAAAATACTGAGCGAACTGATTCACTTCGACATCGGCGCTCACCACAAAACTGTCACGGATTGGGAGCGTGACAGATATTTGGAAAATTCGTGACGAATCCGCCCGGCGGTATCGTACGCCGGGCGGCGTTTTTATTTTTTCAATCTCTTCCACAACGTGCTCCTGCTAATTCCGAGGCGTTTCGCGGCCCTCGTCTGGTTCATATCCTCGGCAGCTAGGGCTTGTATTATCGCCGATCGGATTATCTCCTCCAGTGTACCAGTCGGCATCCACTGGGCCTGGGTTGCCGGACAAATTTTTTCCTCGCTTTTCAGCACCGACAAAACGTCCGATTCGGAGATATAAGAGCCTTTGGTCAAGAGCAACAGCTCGTTGAGGACGCGTTTCAATTGTGTTATGTTCTGAGGCCAGTCGAATTGTTTCATGGCCTCCATCGCGTTTTTTTCGAAACCTATCGCCTGGCTGGCCAGTTTTTGGTTCTCCGCGCCAATATAAAGGCTAGAAAGGCTCGGGATGTCGTGTTTTCTCTCGCGCAGCGGCGGCGGACAGATCGTGACGCAGCAGAGTTTTCCCAGAAGGTATTCGCAAAGTTGATCCGCCCCGGCGCCGGCTCGGCTTTCCGTCAGAGAAAAAATCAGGCGGTTATCCTTCGATATGGACGTGTTGTTCAGCACCGTCTCCACTTTTTTCTGGGCGTCCGGCGATATGTGCTGGATATTTTTCACAAAAATGGTAAAACCCTTGAGCGCCCGGAGCGAGGTTTTCCCGTCTATGAGGGCGTCCCATTTTTTATCGCCTATGATGTCGCAGTCCACTATCGCCATAGGATAATCCCTGTATGGGCTGTTCAGGTGAACTATTTTCGCTATGGTCTCCTTGCCGACTCCTGGCTCACCGCGAATGAAAATCGGTCTCGCGTAGTCGCCGCAGGCGCGGGCTTTGAGCGACGGGCTGCGAGATGTATCCGTGTCACCGTAGTAGGACTCGACCGGATCCGGGGTGACCTCGTCGCTGCTCATAGTCCTGATTATCTCGCCGTCATATTTCTCGAGCGTCTTATCCACATAAAACGCGGTATATTCGTCAAACGCCGCGCCTTTGAGCGACCAGAGTGTGTTTTCATACCTGAGCGGCATATTCAACCCGCCCTTGGAGGCGACGTTTGGGATGTACTTTTTGAGGATGCCGGCGGCGAATGGGGGTTCGCCCCCCATTGAGAAGTTCGAGTACACGTCCCTGCCAGAGCCGTCAAAAACCGCGATGTACTGAGAGACCCCTCCGAGGATGTTTTTGTACAGCGTCTCGCAGCGATTTGATCGAATGATCTGGCGGCTGAGCCTTACCGCATAGTCGATCGACAACCTGACGCTCTCCGGCCCGGACGTTATGAGAATCCCGCCCAGTCCAAGATCCTTTGCTCCCTTTACGACTATAGTGTCTCCAACCACCATCGAAAAGCCGTCGGACGCCAGTCTGGCAAGACAGTCCTCGACCTCGTTTTCAGAACGTATGGTGAAGATGTCTATTTTGTACTGAAGCAGATCGCATAACGTGCGGGCGCTGCTGGTTATAGATGAAAACCCCACAATGGCAAACGGGCCTGAATAATTTTGCGCGAGGCGGATAGACCGGAGAACGTCGAATCCGGAGACGTCTATCTCCACAACGGGAAGGTTCGCCACTTCCTGAATCATCTCCGCTGTGCCGCCCCTGGATAAAATGACATCGTATCCCATGTCCTGAACCGCGCGAACCTGTTCGACTCCCTTTGAGAGATCTCCCAGAAAAACGGTGAGTTCGATGTCGGCGCGAGTCCGCGCGACCTGTTGAAGCAGGTCGCGCAGGCCTTCGTATGGCGCAACCGACATTATCTTTACCTTCTCCATGATCGCACCCTATTTCAAAAAAAATGTATGAAATTTAAACGATTTATCCCTGATGTCGAATTGACAAGTATTCTATTGTGTCTATTATAACCTTATTCTGCTCTGGAAAACAAATATTCTATATTAATACGTTTGAAAATCAAGCGCGACTCCTTTTTCTAATTTATGCTTCCGCTGTTGACGCTGATCAGGTTTCGGCATCGGTTATAAAAATGCGGGCAGAGGTGAAATTTTTTGCGCAGCGAAGACGTGCTCCTGAACAAGTTGAAGGTTCGCTTCAAAAATGACCCGGTCGCGGATATCCCCGCTGAGACGACGCGGCAGATGGAGTTATTTCGCTCGGACGTAAAGGCGGGTAAACGCATTGCCATAACTGTGGGCAGCAGAGGAATCGCCAATATATCGACCATTATCAAAGCCGTTTGCGACGCGCTGAAAACTTTTGGCGCCAGGCCGTTTATCGTGCCTGCCATGGGCAGTCATGGCGGCGCAACGGCGGAGGGTCAGAAAAACGTGCTCGCCGAGTACGGCGTCACGGAAGAGGCCATGGGTGCGCCGGTACTCTCATCCATGGCCGTTGAAAAAATCGGCGCGCTGCCTGGATCTGAGGGTCTCCCCCTTTACATGGATAAAAACGCGTACGAGGCCGACGCGGTTTTTGTGGTGAACCGAGTGAAGGCTCATACCGATTTCCACGCCGATAACGAGAGCGGCATCGCGAAAATGCTCTCAATAGGGCTTGGCAAACACGCTCAAGCGTTAGTAACGCACGGTTATCTTCTCGACGGGCTGAAAAATTTCACGCCGCGCATCGCCGAGGCTATAGTGGCGACTGGTAAAATACTTGGCGCCCTTGCGATAGTGGAGGACGGATACGATCAGATTTCGATTTTGCGGGGCGCGCATCCGCGAGATATAGTGCGGGTCGACTCCGAGCTGCTTAAAATTTCGAAATCCATGATGCCGACACTGCCGTTTGAAAACATCCATCTTCTTTTGGTGGACTGGATGGGCAAGAACATCAGCGGAACCGGGATGGACCCCAATGTCATAGGGCGTATAGGCATACGCAACGCCGAGGACGGAACTCCTAGAGTCAACACGATATGTCTGTTCGACATAACGCCGGAGAGTCACGGGAACGCCCTCGGCATCGGACTCGCCGACCTCGTACCGCAGAGCCTGACGGAAAAGGTCGATTGGAGGGCGACGTATGAAAATGTATGCACGAGCCGATTTCTCTGCCGGGGCGCGACCCCTGTCACTCTGCCGACGGACAGGGACGTCGTCGACGTAGGGCTCTCCGCCTGCGGGCACGCGGAGAGGGAGACGCTAAGGCTCGTGCGCATAAAGGATACTCTGCACATCGACGAGATATGGGCTAGCGATCCCATGCTCGACGATATAAAGGACAACTTGATGGTTGGGATCGAGGAGAGGGGCGTTCCTCTCCAATTCGGAGAGGACGGCGCTTTAAAAAAACTGTCCTGAAGGGAGTATGAAGATGAAACCTGTTATTGGAATAACAATGGGCGATCCATCTGGAATAGGTTCTGAAATAGCGGTCAAGGCGCTGAAGCATGAGGATATTTACGAAAAATGTCTGCCGGTCGTGATCGGCGATTACGAGGCGCTTCGCCAAGCGAACGAATTTTCGAAGACAGGGCTTGAACTTCGTAAAATCTCCTTGCCAAGGGAGGCCGCTGGTAAGTACGGCGCGCTCGACCTCATAGATTTAGGATTTCTGGCGCCTGGCAGCTTTGAATATAAAAAAGTGCAGCGCCTCTGCGGCGAAGCGTCCTTTCAGTATGTGATAAAGAGCATAGACCTCGCGATGAATGGCGAGCTGCATGCAGTGGTGACAGGCCCGATAAACAAGGAGGCCATAAATATGGCCGGGCATCATTATAGCGGACACACGGAGATTTTCGGCGACTACACAAAAACGAAGGACTTCGCCATGCTTCTCTCGGGCGGAAATATAAAGGTGATTCACGTCACGACTCACTGCTCCATGAGAGATGCCTGCGACAGGATAAAGAGGGAGCGAGTGCTCTCCGTGATAAAACTGGCTCACGAAGGGCTGTCGCTCATGGACTGCAAAAACCCAAGGATCGGCGTAGCTGGCCTGAACGCTCATTCGAGCGAAAACGGTCTGTTCGGATGGGAGGAGGAGCGCGAAATATCCCCCGCCATAGATGACGCGAAAGCTCTTGGGATCAACGCGGAGGGCCCTGTTCCTCCCGACACGGTTTTTGTCAAGTGTCAGGCGGGACAGTACGACGTCGTGGTGGCTATGTACCACGACCAGGGTCATATTCCTCTCAAGCTCGCCGGTTTCAAACTGGATATCGCCACGAACCGCTACTCGTCCATGAGCGGCGTCAACTCGACGATAGGCTTGCCCGTCATCCGCACATCGGTCGACCACGGGACGGCGTTCGGCAAGGCCGGCGAGGGGCGGGCGAACGAGGAGAGCCTCGTAGACGCGATTGACGTGGCCGTCGTCATGGCAAAAAACAAGTTTGGCCTTTAGGGGAACCGGCAAACGCTTTGTCTGAGGGCGTCGGAGTATCGCTTGTCAGATGAACAGTCTGCTCGTCGTCGCGGATGATTTTACCGGCGCGCTCGACACCGGCGTTCAGTTCTCCCGAAAGGGAGTCCCAGCGCTTGTGCTGACGAAGGAACAGGCCCTGTTCGAACGATCGGGCATGTCCGACGTGGATGTGCTTGTGGTCGATATCGAATCGCGCCACATCCCTCCGGGCGAGGCATACAAGATAGTCAGAGATATAACGGCTGACGCGGCGGCGCACGGCGTCCGTTATTTTTATAAAAAGACGGACTCGGCCCTCCGGGGCAACGTTGGCGCTGAACTTGCCGGTATGCTGGACGCGAGCGAGGAGACTTGCCTGACGTTTGTTCCCGCGTTTCCGAAGAGCAACAGAGTCACGAGAGACGGTATTCAGTACATCGACGGGGTCGAGGTCGCGAACAGCGTTTTTTCGAAAGATCCGTTCGAACCTGTGAGATATAGCGCCGTCTCGGACGTAATAAGTCTTCAGACCGATATACCGACTGAGAACATACCGAAATGGGCGTATGAAAGAGCTGCTCTGAAACCTGATAAAAGGACTCTGCGGATACTAGACGCCGAGAGCATGGAGGATATAGAGCGTCTGGGAGCTCAGTTGAAACTGGGGGGTAATCTGCGGCTTTTGGCCGGTTGCGCCGGGTTCGCCGAAATACTGCCGGATCTGTTGGATCTCTCCGAGAGAGAGATGGCCTGGCGGAAAAACACCGACAACATTCTGATAGTGTCGGGCAGCGTGAACCCCATTACGATCGACCAGCTTCTCTATGGGGACGAGCTTGGCATTTCGGCGTTCACCCTATCGCCGCTCCAGAAACTAGACGCCGGTTATATCGAGTCGCACGACTGCGAAACGTTTGTGAGGGACATCGCTGAAATTTTGGGGAAAAGGGGTCAGGCCATAATCAGGACGGTTGGGAAGCTCGACGAGGTCGCTGTGACCGAGAGCCTCGCTCGGAAGAGCGGGATACCGGAGAGCGAGATATCGCGCCGCGTGGCTGAAAATATCGGGGCCATCACCCTGCGCATACTGAACAGCGCTCACGTAGGAAATTTGGTTGTTTTTGGAGGCGACACGCTGCACAGCATACTTTCGAAAATGCGCTGCGAGGGCGTTTTGCCCGTTTTCGAGATATCACCCGGTCTTGTGGCGGCGAGGATACTGTCCCCAGACCACGACTGCGTGGTGATTACAAAGTCTGGCGGTCTTGGAGGCCATGACGTTCTTGGATCAATCGAGGCTTTTGTGTGGAGGGAATGATGAGCACGCCGAGCATACCAAATACACCGTTGCTGCGCGCGGAGAATATAGTCAAGCGGTTTGGCGGAATAGCCGCGCTGGACGACGTCCGCATCGAACTTCACAAGGGACGCGTTCATGCGCTGATGGGCGAAAACGGCGCCGGTAAGTCGACGCTGGGCAAAATTATTTCGGGCATTTACAAAGCCGACGAAGGGCAGGTTTTTTTTGAAGAGCGTCCAGTTCAAATTGAAAACACAAGAGACGCCTCGTCGCTGGGCATTTCAATAGTGCTTCAAGAGTTCAACCTTGTGGGGCGCCTCTCTGTGGCGGAGAACCTGTTTTTGAATGACCCCGCTTATTGCCGCGGCGGGCTCATGGATTTTTCGAAAATGTACGAAGACTCACACTCGCTGCTGAAACTTTTCGACATGGACAGGATGGTTCATCCGAGACAGAAGGTCGAGGCGCTGTCAGTCGCCGAGATGCAGATCGTCGAGATATTGAAGGCCGTAAAGCGCAACTCGAGGGTTATGATCTTCGACGAGCCGACTGCTGCCCTGAGCCAGGCGGAGGCTAAAAAACTTTTCAGCATAATAAACGACCTGAAGTCGCAAGGGGTGGCCATTGCCATTGTCTCCCACCGCATAGAGGAAATTTACCAGATTGCCGACACCGTCACGGTTCTGCGCGACGGCAAACAGATGATAGACGGCGCAAAACTGTCGGACATCAACGAAAACCAACTCGTGAGCGCGATGGTGGGCCGTGAGATAGTCGACCTGTACGGCGCCCGCTCGAGCGCCGTCCCAGACGAAGCGCCTGTGATTTTGGAAACTCGAAATATCAGCGATAAAAAGGGCCGAGTGAAGGGCGTCAGCTTTTCCCTCAAAAAAGGCGAGATATTGGGAATCACCGGCCTGGTAGGCGCCGGCCGCTCCGAGCTCATAAGGTGCGTATTCGGAGCGGACGCCGCGAATGGAGAGGTATACGTGAACGGGAGACGAATCAACCGTCTGGGTGTGCGCAGCTCAATAGCGAACCGCATCTCAATGGCGCCGGAGGACAGGAAACGCGACGGTCTTCTGCTGCCGATAAGCATACTTCGCAACATGACGATGGTGAAGGTCGGATTCGAGAGAAATATAGCGCCGAATCAGAAGGTTGAACGAAAGTTATCCGCCTCGCTGGTGGAAAAGCTGCAAATAAAGCTCAACGATATGAATTCGCCGATTCTCAGTCTTTCGGGTGGCAACCAGCAGAAGGTCATGCTCGCAAAATGGCTGATGATGAACCCTGAGATACTGATAGTGGACGAGCCCACCAGGGGCATCGATATTTCGGCGAAGTCAGAGATATACTCCATACTCAACAAACTGGCGGATGAGGGGGTGTCGATTCTCATGGTCTCGAGCGAGATGCCCGAGATAATCGGCATGTGCGACAGAATCCTCGTCATGCGCGACGGACGGATAGTTAAGGAGCTGAAACGCCACGAGGCGAGCGAGGAAGCAATCGCGTACAGCGCGATGATGGGTTGATATTGAAGAAGGGCTGATTAAGGTTTTTATAACGGGAGGAATTATAGTTGAAGGACGGGGAAAAGTTGAATTTCATACGTGAAAATTTTCGCTGGGGCTTTAAGAACTATACGACCGAGTTCAGTATGCTCGTTATTTTCATCGTTTTTTTCGCTATCATGAGTTTTGCGGCAGCCCCGTATTTTTCAAGGGTGAACAATATTCTGAACGTGATCTCCCAAATCGCGGTGACGGCCATCATAGCCATTGGTCAGACCTACGTCATCATCACGGCCGGCATCGACCTGTCCGTTGGGTCGATACTGGCGCTCTCCGGGATGCTCGGCGGGATGACCCTGTTTTACCAGCAGAATATATTTGTCGCGATGGCCGTAGCCATCCTGACCGCCGCCGCCGCCGGTCTTTTCAACGGACTGCTCGTTGGAGTGGCCAAGATCCCGGCCTTCATCGTCACGCTTGGCACGATGGGCATAGCGAGTAGCCTGACGTACGTAATCTCGAACGGCAATTCATACGCGCAGTTTCCAAAGGTTTACTCGGCACTTGGAAACGACGCGCTTTTCGGAGTCCCTTATTATTTGATACTGGTGATTCTCCTTTTTGTCATTGGAAGTTTTGTGCTCGTAAAAACAAAGTTGGGCAGGATGCTGTACGCTATTGGTTCGAACGAGGAAGCCGTCCGGTTGTCCGGCGTCAACGTGAAACTTTATATAGTGCTGCCCTACGTGATCACTGGTTTTCTCACTGGGATCGCCGCGATAGTGAACAGTTCGCGGCTTATGGCGGTCGACCCCACCATGGGCAAGGATCTGCAGATGGATACCCTCGCGGCAGTCGTCATTGGCGGTACGAGCCTGGCCGGAGGGCGAGGGTCGCTTTTTGGCACCGCTATAGGAGTTCTGCTCATCGGTTTTTTGAGAAATTCGCTCAACCTGCTTGGCGTCAATCCCTTCTGGCAGGGCACGGCCGTCGGCGGAGTCATTATCGTGGCGGTTCTGGCCGAGAGGCTTCGCACCCTGAGACAGGAGAGATAGTTATATTCAAAGGCAATAAATTAAAACCCAGAAGGGAGGACGGAACGAGAGAGTCAGCCTTTTGCGCCGCGTCAGCAGTAACGTGTCACGAAATTTCATAGACAAGGGAGATGTGAAAAAATGAAAAAGTATCTGTCAGTAAGTGTTCTCTGTCTGTTGTTGATCGTCGCCACGGCGGTCTGTTCCGCCGCAGCGACCAAAAAGATAGCCTATCTCGCCCCAGGGCTCGACCTGCCATTCTGGCGCTATCTCGCTAACGGGATCGAAAATCACGTCAAAGATCTGGGGTTGGACGCGACCGTGCAGGTGTACGACTCTAAGAACGATTCGAGCATCCAGCTTCAGAACGCGCAGGACGCCATCGTAAAACAGGTTGACGTCATCATTATTTCCCCGACGGACAGCTCGTCCTGCCCGGCCGTCCTCAATGCCGCCGAGAAGGCCGGCATCCCGGCGATAATCGCGGACGTAGGCACGGATTCCGGCAAATACGCGGCTTTTGTCATCACTCCGAATGAGGCCGGAGCGAAGGAGGTCGCCGATTACCTCGCCAAAACGATGGTCGAAAAAAAGATGACGGATCGCCCGGCCGCGCAGGTCACGATAAGCCTCGCGCGCAACAACGGCAAGGCGAGATCCAAGGGTTTCACTGAGGCGGTTGAGGCAGTCGGCGTTAAAGTTGTCGACGTCCGCCAACTCGAAAAGTATACGCGCGCGGAGGCCGAGGGTTTTGCCCAGGATCTCATGACGGCGCATCAGAACCTCGGCGCGATTTTTTGCCATACTGACGAACCGACGCTCGGCGTCGTGAAGGCGGTGCAGTCAGCCGGCAAGGACGTGCTTGTGATCGGTTTTGACGCCACTCCAGAGACGATAGACGCCGTCCGAGACGGCACGCTCCTCGCCGTTGCCGTGCAACAGCCCGCTTTTATGGGCGTGAAAGCCGTAGACGCGGCCGTCGCGATTTTCGAGGGGAAAGATGTTTCGGAGCAGGTCGATGTTCCGACCCTGCTCGTCACGAAGGACAACATCAACGACAAGAGCATCGCGGATCAGCTTGCCGCGAATGTCTTCCCCGACAAAAAATAACTGGGATTGCAACGCAGCCATCTTCTGGCGAGACGCTGAATGGAGGCAATAAATGAAGGTCTTCGATCTTTCGCAACCGCTGTATAACGCGTGTCCAGGGTGGCCTACGTACGCGCTTACGGCGATAACCTACGAGAAAATCGTAGGGAACGACGGTTACACGGCCGAGCGCATTGATTTTAACTCTCACACCGGAACGCACTTGGACGCTCCTTTTCATTTTTTCCCGGACGGAGCGACCATCGACGAGATTCCGCTCGAGCGTTTTATAGGTCGCGCGCTAATAGTGAATCTCGACGGCATCGCAGCGCGCACCGGCATCGGGGAGACACATCTGAAAAAATATCTCCCTCGCATCCAGCCAGACGATATCGTGCTTCTGAATACGGGCTGGCACAGGAAACGCGCCGTCAGCGCGGAATATTATCACGATTGGCCCTACCTGACCGGAGAGGGCGCGGAACTCCTGAAGGAACGCAAAATCAAAGGAGTCGGCATCGACGGTATGAGTTTGGGAGGCTGGTACGAGGGCACAGGGCGTCCCTGTCACGAGGCGCTGCTTTCGAGCGATATTTGGATACTGGAGGAGATCGTCTTCCCTGACGAGCTGTTGTCCTACGAAACATGCAATCTGACAGCCGTCCCGCTGAAGCTGAAGGGCTTCGGCGGCTCTCCGACGAGGGCTTACGCGACCGTAGAGTAAATCGCCAGAAATTAATTTCCTCACCCCCGCCGGGCAAGCGGCAAACAGCGCCCCCGGCGGTTTTAGCCTGCGTGAGAAACGCGAAGTTTGTGAGCGTGCCGCTTATAAATCTTGTTGCTTCAAGCATACCCCCAAATTGTCTCAGCATAAAGATGTGCTAGAATTCCCTCGAGTGTAATGAGAAGATGACGCGGAAAGATATGAATTTTTGGTAATATAGGATTATAGTGGGCGGCGAGGGAGCTATGCCAGCCACATTGGGCGTCGTTGCCGTAAAACAATAAGCAGGGGGGATTTTTATGCCAAGCGCCATGAACATAACGCGAACCATTCAATGGCCAGACGAAGAGATATTGGCTTTCTTACGAGAACTCAGGGAAAGGACGCCTTTGACCCATTATATTAGCAATCAGGTCGCGGCAAATATAACCGCGAACGTCCTGCTTGCCGTCGGCGCTTCCCCGGCGATGGTTATTTCGAGCAACGAGGTCGAGGGCTTCGTGAAGATGGCTCAGGGGCTGCTCATCAACATCGGCACGATCACAAGCAGAGATGAGCGCGCGATGTTAAAGGCCGCGGCGTCCGCTCATGAAGCTGGCACGCCATGGGTTTTAGATCCCGTGGCCGTTGGAATTTCCGAATATCGGACGAGGGTGAGCAATGATCTGATTGCCTTCAATCCGTCCATCATCCGAGGAAACGCCTCCGAAATACTCTCGATATCCGGGGCATTCGGCGGCTCAAAAGGGACGGATTCAACGGCGTCGTCCACAGACGCCGTTGACGCGGCTCGTTATATTGCGGCGAAAACGAAGTCGGTGGTCGCGGTGAGCGGCGAAGTTGACTATATCACTGACGGTGAATCCGTCGTAGCCGTGCCAGGCGGGAACGTGATCATGACGCGGGTGACTGCTATAGGCTGCGCCCTTGGCGCTTTGATGGCGGCGTTTTTGCCCGTAACAGGGGACGCGCTCAAATCCGCTGTCGCCGCATCGGCCGTATACGCGGCGGCCGGCGAGCGGGCCTTTAAAAATTCGAAGGGGACAGGCAGCTTCGCGGCTGCTTTTCTCGACGCTCTTTACCTTCTGGGAACGGAATGACAGGGAGTATGTCATCCTCGAGAGATTCTAAAGAAACGCCGACAGGAGGGCGAGCGTCAGCCCTGAATGGTCACTCTGCTGAAATCGTCCTCCATCCTCTCTATGTCGTCCTCCCCGACATATTCGCCGATCTGAACCTCTATTATCTCGAGCGGTATCTTGCCGGGGTTTTCGAGTCGATGCAGCTTGCCTTTCGGGACAAAAAAGCTCTCGCCCTCGTGGATCAATATCTCCTTCGGGCTTGAATCGGCAATGTCGCAGAGCGTCACGAGAGCGGCCCCCCTCACTACGACCCAGTGTTCCGTGCGGTGGACGTGATATTGCAAGGACAGACGTTTGCCAGGCGAGACGACTATTCTTTTGATTTTGTGCCTCTCTCCCTTGCACAGCACCTCGTAAGTTCCCCAAGGGCGCGCGCTCACAGGAGCCTCCGCCGCCTCCGTTCGCCCGTCCGACGAAAGATCCCGCACGAGATCGCGTATCTTCCAAGACGAGCCGCGCGGTGAAATAAACAGGGCGTCAGGCGTGTCGACCACTATCATCGAGTCGAGGTCGACACCGCATATCAACCTGCCGCCGCCCAGCACAAGGTTATTTTGACCGCCGTGCAACACGACATCTCCGCTGGCCGCGTTGTCGCTGCCGTCCTTCGCGGAGTTCTCGTAGACGGAGTCCCAGGAACCTACGTCCGACCATCCGGCGTCGAGCGGCACGCAGGCAATGTTCCTCGCCTTCTCCAGCACGGCATAGTCGATCGACTGCTTTGGGGAGGCCAAAAAGCAGGAGGCCAGGCGCTCGCGATCTGCGCTGAAAATCGGCGCGGCCTCAGGGAAGCAGTCGTTGAAAGCCTCTATCATGTCAGATATGCGGAAGCAAAATATGCCGCCATTCCAGTAGTAGTCGCCGGATTTTATATAGCTCATCGCCGTGTCTTTGTCGGGTTTTTCGACAAATTCATCCACGTCGAGCCACTTGGCGCTGTCATGGCGCGTCTTGATGTAGCCAAACCCTATGTCCGGGCCCGTCGGTTTTATGCCAAACGTGACGAGGTTGCCGGCGCGCGAGGCGTCCATGGCCAATTCCGCGGCCTGAACGAAGCGTTCCTCGTCCTTTATGAGGTGATCGCTCGGGCAGACGAGAAGCATGTCGTCCGGAGTCGCGCCCCTGGAGATCAGCTCCGCGATGCCGAGAGCGATGGCTGGCGCTGTGTTCCTCCCCTCCGGCTCCTCTATCACGAAGTCGCCTTTCAGACCTGTGGAGAGCAGTTGGTACGCTACAAGCGCTCTCCACTTGCCGGACGTGATGACGCGAATGCGATCCGCGCCAGTCAGTTTCTGGAGTCGCGTCGCGGTTTGCTGCAGCAGCGTCGTCTCGCTGCCGCAGACCGCCAGAAACTGCTTGGGCATCTCTTCACGCGACAACGGCCAGAGCCTTGTCCCGCTGCCTCCGGCCAGAATAAGCGCGTATAGGTCTTTAGGCATCTCCCTCCGCATGTTGAAAACCCCCTCTCTGTTATGCTCGCCGATCAGCGTGAGAACCTCGAATCATACATAATAACGGACTACCCATCAATCCGCGCGCAGGACTGTCCACTCGTCAAGCGCCATTGCGAGCGCCTCGTTCTGTGGCTCTTGCGGCGACCATTTATCGGGCATCACTACTATTTTGTCGGCGTGATGCCTTGACAGCCAAGCGGACCACCAACCAAAGAGGGAGTTTGAGATTATGAAATGTCTGCACCGTGACATCAGGTACATATCGTCGGCGCGGTTCTCATTTGTCTCCACGTAAACGAACTCCCCGTCGAGATCCTCCAAGATCATCCGGTTGTCGGCATAGCTTTTCGAGAAGACAAAGAATGTCGCCTTTCCGGGAGATACCCGCTCAGAGACGTTCCTGATCGCGGCTCGAAAAAATGAGCCGGACACGAGCCCCGGGGCGAGATGGACGGCGACCGGGAACTCAGCGAGGTAAACGCTCGAAAAGACAGAGCGCTTCACCTCGGACAGCACTGGCTTGAATGTGAACTCGTCCCTCAGTTCGTCGCCCTGAGGATCGACGTAGATCGCGTCCAAGTAGCTGCCGCCGAGATATCTCGGGGATTTCGACGCAAAAAAATCCTTCCCGTCGGCGTTCCTCTCTCCCGGGTCGCCGGTATAAAAAAACAGGCTGTAGCGCGCGGCGAGGTCATCCGGCGCCTTCCAGAGCAGTATGTCCGGAAAAGAGTCCTCTAGTTCACAGACATTCTTACCGAAAGAGCGGAGGTCGTACAGAACCGGCAGCTCGGACGCGATGCCGGCTGCGCGCCCTATCGAGTACTGCCACATCTGCATTCCAAGGGGACCGTCCATCCTGACCACGATCTCGGGTTTGAAATCTCCTCGGCTCGTAATCAGGGGTTTCCTGAGCGCCGGGGCGATGAATCTCCTAAAAGAGAACCGCAACATGTCGTCCATATCTAAGCACAGCTCCTGTATGCAGTGAGGAGGAGCGACCGAAACCTGCCCCACGCGTTCTCGCGCAAAGTCGTCCTCCAGAACTCCGATGTCGACTGATAGCGCGCGGCCCGAAACGTCGCCCTTTCGGCCGTGATCGCATTGTAACCGGGCTCTATACGCCTGATGAAGAATTTCGGCGTCCCGAAGTAACGAGCCGTGAAGTTTTTCTCACGCTCTATCAAATCCGGTATCTGGGCTATCCAGACATCGGCGTCGTGGATATCCCCCAGCAGGCTCTGGAGTTTTTTGACGACGTAGAACCCCTCGTCGAGCGCGTTCATACCCTCCGGATCGCCAGATTCGTCGAATACAACCGCGTAGAGATCCCTGTATATCTCTATGGCGTAGCGAAAGCGCTTCGTCTCGATTCTCATCTGGTGCTGGGCGTCGGACGCGTCCGGCGTGGAGAGCGACGCGGAGTGTTGTATCACTGACTCCATCTGGAGTCCGAGCACTCTCGTCGCCTGCGCTATGTCGACTCCCCTCGGAGACGCTCCCCTCATCTCTATATCAAGTCGCGTCGTCTGGAGCTGGCGCGTGGTCTCGGCAAGCGACCTGTCCGCGGTGAAAGAGGACAGTAGCTCGATTATGCCGGGCTGGAGTTTCTCTCTGAGCTGTCCGAGCCGCAGGATGAGGCGACGCACGCCCGGTCTTTCTCCCCTCGCGCACTTCTCGGCGAAATCTCCCAGCCACGAGATCTGGACGTCGAGGTCCCTCGCGCGGCCAAGTGATTTCGTAACCGCTCGGACGAGCTTGAAGAAAGGCCGCGAGTCAATGATGCCAGCCTCGCCGCACATGAGGCTCAAGGCTGTTCGCAGACGTCTGGACGCCACCCTCATGCGGTGGAGGCACTCTACGTCCTCGGAGGCGATGACGCCGGGAATTTCGGCAGTCATTTTCTCCATTCTGTCGAGGATGGCGTTTACGGCGTAACTGGACGCTGTCTCAGTCATCCATGAACACCATCCTTGGGTTGTCTATCATCCATTGCTGCGAATTAATGGGATCGGAGTTCTCTGGCATCGATATGCGGACGTAATCGCCATCCGGCAGCAGTTGGCTCGACTGGGCATTGTCTCTCATATGCACCGGCAGGATGACGTTTATTATGCGCTGCTTGATCGCGGGATCCTCAACCGGAAAAAGGGTCTCCACGCGCCTGTCGAGGTTCCGTTCCATGAGGTCGGCGCTGCCGAGGAAGAGTTCATCTTCCCCCCCGTTGCGGAAGTAAAATATCCTCGTGTGTTCGAGAAAACGACCGACTATGGACGTGACCGTTATATTCTCGCTCATGTCAGAAACGCCTGGCCTGAGGCAACAGATACCCCTCACCTGAAGCTCGATTTTCACGCCGGCCCGCGAAGCCCTGTAAAGCGCATCGATGCTCTCTCTGTCTGATATCGCGTTCAGCTTGAATATAATATGCCCGTCGCCGTTGCGGCTATGGTGGTCGATCTCCCTGTCGACGCGCGATATTATCTCGCGTCTGAGAGTGTTTGGCGCCACGAGGAGTTTTTTGTACTCCTTCTGTCTGGAGTAACCGGTGAGGACGTTGAAAAGGTCGGAGACGTCGGCGGCGAGTTCCGGGTTTGCCGTGAAAAGGCCAAAATCCGTGTAAATCCCAGCCGTTATTGAGTTGTAGTTGCCGGTTCCGAGGTGGACATAGCGTCGTATTCCGCCCTTCTCCCTCCGCACGACCATGCACAGCTTCGCATGGGTCTTGAGGCCCTCGAGCCCATAAACCACGTGCACTCCCGCGCCTTCGAGCGAGCGTGCCCATCCAATGTTGTGCTCCTCGTCGAAACGGGCTTTGAGTTCGACGAGCGTAGCGACCTGCTTGCCGGCCTGACATGCCTCCATAAGCGCCGCTACTATAGGGGAGTTTGTGCCGGTTCTGTAAAGCGTCTGTTTGATGGCGAGCACGTCCGGATCCTTCGAGGCGAGCCGTATAAAATCTACGACGGGCTTGAAACTGTCGTAGGGATGGTAGAGCAGTATGTCCTGCGTAGCTATCGCATGAAATATCCCTCTGCGGTCGTTGAACTCGAGAGGATGGCTCGGAGTGAAGGACTGATCCTTCAGGTCGGGACGGTCTAGCTTGCAGAGCTGCATAAGCGACGACATACCGACAGGATCCTTGAGGGAGTACACCTGGAAGAGCTCCAGCTCCAGATTGCGCGTCAGTATCTCGCGGATGCGCTTCGAGGCCTCCTTCTCGATCTCCAGTCGGACGGCGTTGCCGAAGCGTCGTCTGTCTATATTCTCGCGCACGCTGCGCATGAGATCTTCCGCCTCGTCAAGTTCCAACTCGAAGTCGGCGTCGCGTGTGACGCGGAAGAGCGCTGCTTCGACTATCTTCATGCCCGGGAAAAGCGACTCCAGATTCGCCTTCAGCAGATCCTCCATCCACACGAACCTGTCGACAGTTGCGGACTGGCGCAGCCCCATTTTCTCCATCTTGTTGTCGCCCGTCTCCGCCGGCAGTTGGAGGAGTCGGGGGAAGGACTCAGGTATCTTGAGCCTCGCGAACAGCTCGCGCTTTTTTTCGTCCTTCAGCACGATCGCAAGGTTCAGGCTGAGACCTGAAATGTGAGGAAACGGGTGTCCCGGGTCGAACGCGAGGGGCGTCAGGGTTGGATAAATCTCTTTTTTAAAGTAGTTGTCGATGTATTTTTTCTGTTTGTCCCTCAGATCCTTGTAGGAGAGTATCTCTATGCAGTTTTTCTTTAGCTCCGGCATAATGTCGCTGTGCCAGCACTCAAGCAGCCTTTTGAGGTTTGGCATGATGCCCCGCCTTATCGCGGCGAGTTGCTCGGACGCGAACAGGCCGTCTGGTGAGCGATAGGGCGCGCCGATCTTCAACTGCCTGCACAGCCCGGAGACGCGTATCATAAAGAACTCGTCGAGGTTGTTCGAGAATATCGCGAGGAATTTGACGCGTTCGAGTAGCGGCTTAGATTTGTCGAGCGCCTCGTCCAGCACCCGTCTGTTAAAGCGAACCCAGCTCAGCTCCCGATTGAAATATCGCCTTTCTCCTGCCCGTTCCAGAAATTCGCCTCTCTCAGAATCCTCTGATGTTTCCAATTCTATACGCACTCCCTTATTTATCGTTTATCGAATTTCGACAACAGCTCCTCCACTGACATGCCAGTTCTTATTCCGAAGCGCGTGAGCGCGAAGTCGTATCGAACCGGGTCGTCAGGGCGCAAGCGGCTGAAACCTTCCGTAGCGTCTATTGCCGCCCTGCCATCGGCGTTTTTTCGTGAAACAAAACCTAACCCGCTCGCTATACGAAACATGTGCGTGTCAAGCGGAACAATAATATCACATGGAAGGACTCCGTTCCAGCCGCCGGGGTCAACGTCGTCATGCCTTGTCATCCAGCGCGCGTAAAGAAACAGCCTCTTGCACGCGCTGCCTTTCGACGGGCGCGGCAGGAGGTGCGACAACTCGAGCCCGGAGTAGCCGAGCAGCGTCGACGCAAAGCTCTCCATAGCGTCGATCACCTTTTTTTGGTTCCCTCGGCCGGGCGCGTCGTTTGTCTGCGTGGTATCGTCGCGCAGGCCGGACAGGAATAGCTTTTCGAGACTGCCGTGTTGACGGAGGGCGCGGCCTATGCCGTACAGGAACTTTGCCATTTCCTCGCACGCGGTGAAGCGATGCACAAAACCGCGCAGGCGATCCGCAAGGACGTCCTCTTCGCTTTCAGCGAGCGTCCCTGCGGGAGATCTCCCCAGCACGGAGAGGACTTTGCCGACGCTCGAGAGGATCGAAGCGACGCGGCCATAGGCGAGCGACGAAGCTATAAGCCCGACAACCTCTCTGTCGGCTGGTACGTCGTAGTGATACAAAAATTCGAGCGGATCGGGCGAGACGTACTCCCTTCGATTGTACTCGCTGTACAGATTCTCCAGAAGCTCATACGTCCGACCCTCGTAAGGTTTAATCGCTGTAAGGCACGAAATTTCCGTTATTGTCACTTGATTTTTTGCGCCGCGTCCTTGCCCAGAGGCGTAAGCCTGTACTTCTGTGTAGGGCTTCTGGGCGAGTCTGGCTGGGTCATCTCGACATATCCGGCGTCGATGGCGGGGTCGAGGTAATTTTTGCGGAAAGTGCCCCTGTGCGACATGCGGAGTCCCTTCATGATCTCCACGCCAGCGAGCGTACGTTCCTCGAAGACTGAGAGCAGTCTCTCCATAAAGTCTGAGAGGCGGACATCTGTGGACACCTGGTGAACTTTGGGAGGAGTGTTTTTCATCGCGGATGAGAGATCCGACTTCATGACGTTCAGGGTGAAGAGGACGAAGGGGGCGGAATTTTTCTGCCTGTCGGATCTTTCGAGGAACGCGAGATACTCCTGCTTGCGCTCCTCTACGGCTCTCTCCAGATCGAACGTCCCGAGAGCGGGACGCCATGCGTCGAGCAGAGTTTCGTGCCAGAGACGCGCGAGCCGGCCGTTGCCGTCCGTGAAGGGATGAATAAATAGCAGTTGATAGTGGAATACCGCAAAGACGATAAGCGGGTGCTCGTCCGGTTCGTTAAGCCATCCGAAGAGATCCTCCGTCATTCTCTGCGTCATGGACGGCTGCGGCGCTACGAACGCGACCTGAGCGCCTCGCATGACGCGCGCGTCCGCCCGTCGAAAAACCCCCGCGTCAGGGATCTCTCCGCTGAAAAGCTCGCCGTGAGTTTTGGCCAGGTCAGAGACGCTGTACGGGTTGAAGCGCTTAGGGCTGACGGGGCGCGCATCTCCGCCGACTCTCTCGACGTATCCTCCAATGAGCTCGCACACGTCGCCAAGTACCTCGGACAACCCGGGCTCCATAACAAAAGGAGCTCTCCAGCCTCTCCTGGACGCCATCCCAATCCCTCCTTATGTGATCCTTAGGTTGATAATAACAGGAATCCACCCAAAGAGAAAGAGCGCTTACAACAAAGAGACGGGCAAGAAAAACATGCCGGTCATGCGTCTGCGATCAGGGTTTCACCATTTGCGAACAAGATTAGAAAGTCCTTGACAACGCGCTCAGGGGCTTTTGACAAATATAACCTATAACCTACAGTGACGCCCTCAAATTTTTCAAAACCTCGATCAGGCCCTCTATGTCCGGCCTCGCGAGCTTCACAGCCCTTCGGCCGAAGTTATTCTCCGCAACTTTAGCGCAGGCGGAACCCCACGCCACTATCTCGGTGGAGTCAGGCGGGGCGCCAATCGTTCGCTTGTACTCCTCCACGAGCGCGGAGCTTCCGAAAACTAAAACGTCCAGCCCACAGGAGTCCCACTGCTCGCGCGCTACATCGAGCCCCGGAATCTGCCGTGGGATCATCCTGTACGTCGCTATGGAGCGCGTAACCGCGCCCGCTGCCCTCGCGGCTTCGACCGCGACGTGGGCGCCTCGCTCGTTCCTCGTGAAGACCACCGATTCGCCAGGTTTCAGCTCGATTTGCAGATACGCCGCAACATCCTCGCTCGATCCGCTCGCTGTTTTATGCGGATCTATGCCGATTTCGCGCAGGGCTTTCGCTGTGCTTTCGCCTATGGCGACGAACTTGCCCTTTATACGTCGCAGGTCGCGGACAAGACGCCGGAGTTCCGACGGGCCCCTGGGGCTCGTCAGTATCAGCCAGTCGGCGTTCTCGACGACCGATGCGGTCTCGTCCGCGTCGTCTGGGGCAAGCGGCGCCATCGATAGCAACGGAAGGCCGTAGCAGTCTGCGCCGAATTCCTCTATTGCTCGTCCCGTCCTCCAGCATTCCGGATATGGGCGGCAGATGGCGACTTGCATCCCGGCGAGCGGCCCCTTAGTCGGGGCGAGGTCAATCCCTGCCGTGCCTCCGACGTATATCACGGCCGGGCTGGGCAGCTTCGATTCTCTCGCCGCTTTATTCATCCCGGACAGGTTGCCGTCCAACCTGCGGGCCCTTCCCCATCCACCCCAGACAATCACTGCCACAGGAGTGTCGGCCGGTTTGCCCATCGCCAAGAGTTCTTCAGATATCCCGGCGAACGCGGACGCGCCCATGTAGAGGGCGACCGTCCCATTAGAGTTCGCTATCTCGCGCAGCAGGCTCTCGTCGATGTTTTTTGTGGCGTCCGCCGAGTAGCCCGGCGCGCATCGCCTGTGTCCGGTTGCGAGCGTCGCCGACGACGCGGCGCTTCTGTGCGTGATAGGAAGGCCGGCACAGAGAGCCCCTCCAAGCGCTGCTGTCACGCCTGGGATGGCGCTCCACTCCAGGCCGGCATCATCGAGCGCCTCAGCCTCCTCGCCGCCGCGTCCAAAGACAAATGGGTCGCCACCCTTGATGCGGACGACGTTTCCCCCGTCTCGCCCCAGTTTTACCAGCAGCGCGTTTATCTCATCCTGAGGAAGAGTATGGCTGCTCTCCCTCTTCCCGGCTGGATGAAACTGGCAGCCGGCAGGGGCGAGCTGAAGAATGTCGGGGTGAATGAGTCGGTCGTACACAATGTGGTTTGCCCTCGAAAGACATTCGAGCGCAGCCACTGTGAGAAGCCTTGGGGCGCCGCATCCGGCGCCCACGAGCGTCACGCTCATCGCCGGAGCCCGCAGGCGGAGAGTTCAAGCATGAGGGGAAACTCGCGTATCCTAGCCCACAGACCGCTGGCGAGCGCCCTGGCGTCGTCGCGCGAATTGACGTGCCCCTCTGCGGAGAGCTCCAGATACTCGTCCTCTGGGTTTTCCTTCGGTTCAATGGAATAAATCGCAGCGGAAAGCCGCATGACCCCGTTCCTCATCCTTCCCCCGACGCCGATTGGACAGGCGCATCCGAGCCCCATCAGCCTAAGAAGCTCCCGCTCCGCCGAGACCTCGCACCATGTATCAAAATGGTTCAGCCCGTGAATTATCTCCTCCTTAGGCGAACCGGAGAGCGTCTCTATCGCTATCGCCCCCTGCCCTGCCGACGTTATGAACGGCAGCCGCCGCGCACCGGCCAGGTCGATCCCAAGCCTGTTCAGTCCGGCTTCCGCAAGAATTATCGCGTCGACATCGCCGCGTTCGAGCCTGTCGAGCCTCGTCTCCACGTTGCCCCTGCATGTGACGCAGACGAGATCTCTCCTCGCTATGCGCACCTGCGCACGCCGTCTCAGGCTCGACGTCCCTACAACCGCGCCAGCCGGCAGGGACTCGAGCCCGCTCCCGTCTCTGGTTATAAGGATGTCGCGGGATGACTCCCTCGGCAGAACCGCCGCGATGACGCATCCCTCTGGAAGCTCGGCCGGCATGTCCTTCATGCTGTGCACGGCTAAGTCCCCCCGTCCGGCGAGGAGCTCCTGCTCAAGCGCCTTGACGAACGCCCCAAAACCTCCAAACTCGGCAAGATCCCGCTTCCTGTCCCTGTCGCCGTGGCTCGTCACCGTCCTGCTCGAAGCGGATATCCCGACTCCCGCTAGAGCCTCGGCACAGACCTCCGCCTGAGCCAGAGCCAGCGGGCTGTTTCTGGTGAGCAGGGTTAGATTCAGCGAGCTTCGCCCCCTGGATCCCGCAGGGCTCAGGGAGACATAGTCCTCCTGCGGGGAGTGTGGCGGCGCCGCGCGGTCTTGAATTTTCTCCTTTATCGCTCTTTTCATCGCCGCCGCTTTCGCCGGGTTTCCGCCGCCGCTCGAGACGCCGACGTAGCAGCCGTCCGTCTCGAACTGGGCACAGAGGGCGAAGTCGCCGGCGCTTCCGTCGGCGCAGGCGTCAATGGCGCAGTTTTCCGCGCGCGCCATTTTGGCTACGTCGTTCAGGATTTCGCGCGGAAGCGCGAGGACGGCAAACCGGCGGCCCTCGAAGTCTTCGCGGGCTACGGTGCGCCGCTCCCATGTTATGCCGCCGCTTTCGGTCATCGTGCGAAGAATTTGAGTGGCGTCGGGAGAGACGAGCTTTACGCTCGCGCCGGACGCGAGCAGCGTCCCAATCTTGCGCTCTCCAACGCGCCCCCCTCCAGCGACTAAGATCTCGTGGCGGTCGAGGTTCAGCGACACTATCAGTCTGTAGGGGCTATTCCTCATGCCTGTCCATTTCTCATCACTCCAAAAGTCAGTCTTCTTAAACTACGCTTCCAAAACTCCACGCGATAAATATCGAAAGGATCTCGAGCGAAAACATCGTCAAAAAGTGCCACCTCAGAAGCCTCGGTACGAGCTCGGCCGGGAATATTCCCATCCAGTAACCCACGTTCTGCCTCATAGTCCTCGTTATCGTCCCAACCATGTTGCCTACGAGCAGCGCCAGAACTGCCTGTGCAACGCTCAACTCGCCGGAGGCGAGGGCGCCGCCGGCAGATGATAGCGCGGCAGTCACGTGAGCCAGAGCGCTGACCGCCACCGCCCATCCCTCCGGCGGTAGAAAGGCGTAGAGGCCCCATCGCGTGACATGGTCTGTGAATAACGTCTCCACTAGGGGCATGATGGAGTATGTGATCGCAAAAAAAAGCCACGCCCATGGCAGAGAACGCTTCAGGGTCTTAAGAAGCCTTTTGCGCCGTGCTTTGGCGTCCGACGCCGGTACGTCAGAATCCGCGCCCAGCCGCAGCGTTCTGTTGGCTGGCGAGTTCCTCATCCGGTTTCTCAACAGGCACGTCACCCAGAGGAAACGAATGGCGCTCCTCGCGATTAGTACTGCCGAGTAGATCAATCCGGCCAGGCCAGCCATGCCGAACGCCATCGCCGCCGTCCCGACCCATCTCCGCAGGTAGCCGGGAAATGCGAGGGAGAGCGTCCCGTATGTCGCCTCCTGCTCCGAAATGTCGCCGTCGGCGTAAGCGGCAGCAATCAATGCGGCGCCGGAGCGAGGGGCGCCGAGCGACACGAGCATTGCCCCAGCTATAGTCCTGTGTATCCCCCACTTCGAAAGAAGCGGAACCAACGGGGCGAATATCCTGTCCACTATCCCGAGGCTCAGTATGACCTCGCCAGTCAGAAGCCCAGCGATTATATTGACGGTCAGGATCGCCTCGGCGCGAAAAAGCGCGCGCCAGAAGTCGGGCGACGATATCGGGACGACTTCCATCCAGTGGTCTCTATCTGTCTCTCCAGAGCAATAATACGGAGAGGTAGTCTTTGGTCGGCGATATTGCCTCGTTGCCTACGGAGACGCTCTGCTCGCTCATGCCGGCGCGATGTACCCTCACGGCCTTTCGCCACGGTCCGGTGGACTCGACGAGGCCGGTGAGATTTTCCCCCAAGGCAGAGGGTTTATATAACGCGACGCAGTCCGAAGTCATCATGGACTCCGTCAGTTTTTCGGCGTCCGCCGACCCTGGCAGTATCGCGAGGCGCTCGTCCCCCAAAGCTATAAACTCGCGCGCGACACTCGAGGCGAGCGAGTGTGCGGATATTCCCGGCAAAAGCCTGAGTTCGAGGCCCGGGCAGATTTCGCGCCAGACATCGTACAGGTACGAAGCGGTCGCGAACAGCACCGAGTCGCCTATCACCGGGAGCGCCACGCTGTGGGCCTCTTTCCAGACGCCACGCAGCTCTTCGATCTGGCGTTTGATCTCTCGATCCCTTTTCTCGGCATCCTGCGTCATGGGGAACCAGAACTCGTGCGCTTCTCTATTCGAGCCGCACAGGCTCGCGAATATGTCGCCGGCCACGCCTCTGCGCCCGACGGCCGACACCGGCAGAAAAACCGCGTCCGCCTCGTCTATCGCGCGACGCGCGCCAATCGTCACTAAATCCGGATCACCCGGCCCTACGCCTACTCCATAAAGTACCAAGGCATCAACCCCGCTTCTCGTCCATTTTATGTGTTTGTTTTCACTTTTATTCCCGCACAACGAAACGGGCGCCGCACCACTCCAATAATGCGCCGGCGCTGTTGAAGCGCTCCATGTCCTCCGGCTCCTTTGGCCGCGATATGAGGATTATGGGTATGTCGAGCTCCTTCGCCGCCGCAGCTTTGGCAAGTACGCCTCCGGCGTCACCGGACGCTTTGCTTATAAGGCATCGCACGCCACGGTCTGCACAGAGGGCCTCGTTGAAATCAGCGCCCCCGCCGCCCCAGATCGCGATTATCTCGCGCGGTTCGAGGCCGGCCTTCGTCGCCGTCGTCATGCTCTCCGCAGTCGGAAGTATGCGGGCGAGCACGTTCCTTTCGGCGCTCCGCAAGGCGGGGAGCATGTGGGGCAGCGTGTTCACGCCGGTGGCGAGGAGTATGACGTCCCCCTTCTCGGTCAGCTCTACCGCAAGCGCGGCCGCTCCCCCTGGAGTGTCCGTCAGTATGGCGCCCTCTGGGATCGAGTCCTCGCGGGTGAAGCGACAGAGGGGCGTCCCGGTCGCCGTGCAGGCGTCTCTGATTGTCTCTGTGGCTTTGAGCGCGAACGGGTGCGTCGCGTCAATTACGCCAAGCAGCTCTGACGTCGTCTCGCCGCGAAGCAGTCTGATCCAAGCCTCCTCGCCGCGCGCCCCGACGAGCGCCTCAGCGCCATCCGGGATGGTGGTTCGTCCAGCCTCGCGCGAAACGGAGACCGTCACGGAGTAGCCCTCTTCGATCAGTTTCGAGGCAACAATTCTGCCCTCGCTCGTCCCGCCCAGCACTAGGAACTGACCAATGCCTTTGTGTTCTCGAACCGGAAGCTCCGAGTCGTAGCCCCTCGCCTCGATCCAGAGTTTTCGGCCGAGCGCCGCGGACGTGAAAAACTCGCGCGTCGTGGGAGAGAGGAAAAAGAGCAGAGTTCTCATGTCGATTGAGTCCTCGTTCAGGTCGGATATAGGCAGTTCACGCACGGATTCGTCCACCCTGCCCGCGTCCCTGACGAGCAGGAGGCGCCTGTCGTAAAAGATCTTGCGAACCTCGGCCAGTTTTTCCGCAAGTCCGCGCTTCACAGGGTTGTATATCGCGACGGCAAGGCCGCTCTGCGCCGCCCCCTCCATAGCTCGGGCTACAGCGTCCCAGGGTTGCAGATAGTCGGAGAGGGAGAGCAGGGCGAGGCCGTTCGAATACGGTGCGCCCAGTATTCTTCCGGCGGCCTGAACCGCTGTTATTCCAGGTAACACCCGGACGGAGAGACCTTCCGGCGCCATGGAGAGCGCAAGCGGCGCTAGCCCGAAAAGAGCGGAGTCCCCGCCGGAGAGCAGAGCGACTCGGTAGCCGTTCCAGGCAAAGGTCACGGCGCTTTTCACCCTGTCCTCCTCCTGTCCCATGCCGTAGCGTTCGATTATCTTGCCGCGCAAGAGCGAAGACGGAAGCAGGTCGACGTAAAGGCCGTACCCTACGATGACGTCGCAATCCTTTATGGCGTCCCGAACCTCCGCAGTGAGGAACCTTGCGTCTCCCGGGCCTGTCCCGGTCACGAAAAGCTCCCCCCTCTCGGAAGGTTTCGATATAGAGAGCGCGACGGTAACTCCCTCCTCCGCGTGGCGCGGGCCAAGCAGCTCGCCTGCGCTGGATGCGGCTTGTTCGGCGATGCCTGGCAGGCCAACGTGCCTTTCGGCAGCGGAAGGCGTGAATTCGCCCTCCTGGGAGCGCAGTTCATCGTCAGGCACGAACACGAGAGGCAGGGCGAGACACTCCGAAAGAGATATGAGGCCGTCCTCGTTCGACTTCAGCTCCGCAGTGCGGAGCTCGCGGAGCGCGTCCACGAGGAAAGGCCCCTGGGAGCTAGACGAGAGCGCTATTTTGAGGACTCGCTCGAGGGATTCGCGCGGAACCCCTCTTCTACAGCCTATGCCGGCCGAGAGGACGCGAGGCACTATCTGCGGTTTCGCCCCGGCCAGCTTTTGGACGCTGCGAGGCGATATTATGACGTCGGCTTCCGCCTGTGACTCGATAACGTCATAACCGTAGGGAAGAGGGAAATTGACGCCCTTCTCCGTGAGGAGCGGATCGATCCAGATCGAAATTTTTCCAGTTTTGACGAGTTTTCGTATGACCGATGCAAGACCGGTACGAAGGAGAACGCGCCAGTTTCTCCGCGCCGCCCAGAGGTCTGGGGCGACGAAGCCGGATCGGTCGCTCGACGTCGTTGGCACAAAGACTGCCCCGTATGCCGAGAGCGCGTTGGCGCAATTTCTCGCGAGGTCGGACGCGCCTCCGACGTGTCCGGATATGACTGGCAGCGCAACGCCGCCATCCTCCGAAACGACGACAAGCGCGGGGTCGGTCGTTTTGTCCTTCATGAGGCGCGCTACGGAGCGGACGGCTATTGCGAGCGCACCTACAAAAACAAAGGCGCCTGCCTCATCCCAACGAGAGGAGAACGTCTCCTCCGTTCCCCCTGATGATATTTCCACTCGCTCGACGCTCCGGGCTTCGAGCGCCCCCGCGAGCTTACGGGCTACTTCGGCGCCCCCGTCATAATGAAGTACATAGACCTTTTTTTCGAACATCTACCTCGCCCTGTGGGAGAACGACGGGTCGTAGAGCAGGCTTCGCGACGAGGTCTCGCGATCGAGACAGTCTCCTATCACTATGAGCGCGTGTCTTGTGACCCCGGCTTCGGCGAGTGATCGCGCCAGGCCGTCGAGCGTCGTGACGGCGCTCATCTCGTCCGGCCATGTCGCCCTGTATACCCACGCCGCAGGCGACTCTGGGCTTCGGCCGGCTTTTATGCACTCCTGCGCCACCGCGCCAGCCCTGTCGGCGGAGAGGAAAACGGCGAGGGTCGAGCCGTGCGACGCCAGAGATTCCATGCTTTCAGCGGCAGGAACTTGCGTCCTCCCCGACATTCGCGTGCAGATCAGCGTTTGAGAGCCGCCTGGCACTGTGTACTCCACCCCAAGGCGTGCCGCCGCGCCCTGAAGGCTCGAGACGCCGGGGATTATCTCGCACTCGATGCCGCGCGAGCGCAGCGCGAAAATCTGTTCGGATATAGCGCCGTACAAGCTCGGATCCCCAGTGTGCATACGCACTACGATGCCCTTGAGGACGGCCTCGGACATGGCGTCGACCTGTTCCTCGAGCGTCATGCCAGACGAGTCCAAGAGGATGCAACCCTCCCTGGCGCCGCGCAGGATCTCCGCGTTGACGAGGCTGCCGGCGTAAAGCACGAAGTCCGCGGACGCCAGAAGACGCGCTCCTTTGAGCGTTATCAGCTCAGGGTCGCCAGGTCCCGCGCCCACTATGAATACTTTTTTATCCGGCTTTTTATACTGTGAATCGGACATTATTTATCTGTCCCCCCATATCAGGTCGATCGGGTTATTCCCGAGCAGAAGCCAGTCCGAGCCGGCCTTACGCCCCGTTGACGTCTGCACCCGCCAAAAACCGACTTTCGCGTCAATGGAGTCGAAAAAAGCCAGGGTTCGAGACGTAGTTCCAGGTGTAATGGCGGTGAGAAGAAGCCTTCCTCGGGACGAAAGACGCCTCCAGCATGCGCTTAAAACCGCCTCCAAGTCGCGCCCGTGCCCTCCGACGAAAGCGGCGTCGAACTCCCCGTCCGGTATGGCCTTCGGAGCGCGGCCAGCGATGATTTCGACCCGTGAGGCGAGGCCGGAGCGCTCTACATTTTTCGCGGCGAGCTCCGACGCGGCGCGTAAAAATTCCAGGCTGGTCACCCGGCCCTCTTCGCCGACAGCCCGCGCGAGCTCGACCGTCATTGCGCCGGTTCCGCTCCCCGTCTCGAGCACACTGGCCCCGTTCAGCGGGAGGAGGATGGAGATCGCGAGCGAGCGCACTGGGGCCTTTGTCATGGGTATTCCGTCCATCCTCTCGAACCAGTCGTCGGCCAGAACCCCTCTCTCGGGGAGATCCGTCGTCACGACTCGTCCATCTCGAGCCAGAGCAATGCCAGCCTGCCGACGTATGGACAGCGGGCCAGGTCTTTCAGGTTCTCTGCCTCGAAGACAAGCTCGTTCGGGAGGCCGAGATCCCACCCGACCGCAGCCCATGCGCGCGCTAAAATTTTGTTCTCGGCGAGCCAGTTGATGTGGTATACGGCCTGATCGGTCGAACTGAGCAGGAGTACCAGAGCCTGGGATGAGAGAAGGCGTTTGACCAGAATGTCCCTGTCGGGAAGGTCGCGGCCGTGGAGCGTTTCAGAGGAGACGTTTACCCACGAACGCCCAATCCTCGCGGCCATGACCTGAAGCGCGGAGATGCCAGGAACGACGCTGACGGTGTCCCGGCCGAAGTGCTGTATCACCTTTTTGGCAAGACTGTAAAAGCCGGGATCGCCGCTCACCACGAGCGCCACTTCCCCGCTGCGCAGTGTCTCGTACTCCAGAATCCCGATCACCGAGTCGGCCATTCCAGAGCCGGGCAGCTCTACCCGCTTGGCGTATGGCGAGATTTTAGCGGCTTCGAGCATCCTCTTGCTCGCGACGATAACGTCAGCGGTCGAGAGAGCGTTTATCGCTTCGTTTGTCATGTGTTCGAACGTTCCAGGGCCGAGTCCTATTATTCTTATCATTGCAGCTCCCTTGAGTGTGATTTTATCTCCTCTATCATGGGGCCGAGGTTGGATGTTCGCGATAGTTCCCTGTCGGGCAGCGAGAATGTGAGGCAGGCGCACTCCGATATGCCGGTGGCGCCAACAAGCGCCGTCCTGACTATTCGCTCTACGAGTTCGTTAAGCGCCAACACGCCCCAAGCGGTCTTTGAAATCCTCGTCGCGACCTCGTCCGCCATAGTGCTGTCCAGTATTTCGCGCACATCGCCGCTCGAAGCGCCGTGCAACGCGGAGTAGGCGGCCAGCGCCTCGAGACGGCCGTCGCTCTTCGAACTGTGGGTGTCCAGCGAGCCGGCGGAGAGTTTTGCGAACTTGCCTATCTGGCCGATCAGCAGGAGCTTTTCAAAGCCGAGGTTGCCGCTGATCGCGAGCGCGTCGCCCGCGAAGTTGCTGATGTTGACTATCATCTTCTCTGGGACGCCAAGCAGCATCGCCATCCTTCTGCCGTAGTTTCCGGGAACGAGGCACGCGATGTTCGCGCCGGAGGCGGACAGCATCGACAGTTCTGACTTTATGGTGCCCACTATGGCCTCGGAGCTCATGGGCGAGACTATCCCGGTCGTACCTAGAATGGACAGCCCGCCGACTATGCCAAGCCTTGGGTTGTACGTGCGTTTTGCCAGTTCCTCTCCGTTGGGTATCGATATGGACACGAGCGCGCCGTTTCCCTGTGTCAGCTCGGCTTCGAGCGATTTTCTGATGAGTGCCATCGGCCCTGGGTTTATAGCGGCCTTCCCTGGCGGAACGGGGAGTCCGGGTTTTGTGACCACGCCCACTCCTTTGCCTCCGAGAATGGTCACGCCGGAGGCCTCCTGCATCTCGACGGACGACACAAGCACGGCCCCGTGCGTCACGTCCGGGTCGTCGCCCGCGTCCTTCGTGACCCACGCCTCCGCGCCTTTTTCGGTTCTGAGGCAGCCAGTCACAGGGATCACGACATCTCTTCCGGTTGGCAGATGGAGCAGTATGTCGCGGCAGCTCCTGTCGAGCAGGAAGCGCACGGCAGCCACAGACGCAGCTGCCGCCGCTGCCCCTGTCGTAAAGCCCTTAGCTCCTCCAACGCCAGTTTCGTCCAAAGGATTACCTCCCGACAACCGCGATCTTCCCGAGATCCTCAATAACGCCTCTCCTGAGGCGAAGAAGTGACGGGCGGGAGATGTCGGCCTCGGAAATATCGAACACATTTCCCTCCCGCACGGCCCTCATGCCAGAGAACCTCGGGTCGCTCATGAACTCTGTCGCGCTCACTGTATTCATCGCGCCCTGCTGGAGCAGGACGACCTCGATATGTTTATCCGACGCAAGAAGACGCTCAGTGCCAAAATCTGCTATTACGCTATTCGATGTGATTGGCGCCGCGTCTGGCGCCGCGTTCGAGAGCCCGGCTCGCTCCATAATATGGGCGGCCCACGAATTCGCAGTGCAGGTCGCCATATTTCTGCCGTTTGTTATGAGAATCGCCCCCGCGTTTTTGCCGACTCTTCGGGACGCGTCTAAAAGATGTCTCGTTTCCTCTGCAATGAGCTCGGGTTTTTCGGCCCCGACCATTCTTGAGAGGAGTTCGATATAGGCCGGGAATTCCTCCCAGACGGGAGGGTCTATCGCGAGCACCTTCACCCCGAGCGTTTGCAGCCTTTCATAGAGTGCGGCCTGTGCTCGCACATGCATAGGTCGCGTCAGGACGACGTCAGGTCTGAGCGCGGCTATCTGCTCGACTCCGGGTTTGACGCCAAGGCGCGGCAAGGAACCCGTTATCTCCGGGTCGTCTCCGTTGCTCACCGCGACAAGGCGATCACGAGCGCCGATAGCGATCAGGTTTTCAGTGTGCCCGGCATATAACGATATGACGCGTATGACAGGTTTCTCAAAAGAGACTGCCACACCCATATCATCGACGATCTCCGCAACCCCCGCTGTGGCGCGGAACCTGGCAACGCCCGACCCCGCAATGCAAAGCAGGAATATAATGATAAGTATACCCTTTTTTAAAGATTTCAACACTCAATCCCCCGAAGTTATGCCCAATTCGTGGATAACTTTGTGGAAAAACAGCCCCGATTCAGACGATCTCGCCAAGAGAAGATTGTTGATAAGTCGGGGCCGAAATAAAAACGATATGTATCAGGGCGAGGAATCGCTCCACACCTCGCGGAGTTTGTCGATCAGCAGCCTCTGAACCGCTTCAACCTGCCCGAGCCCTTGAAACTTGGGCGTGACGCTGAAGCCCTCTCCAGAGAGCAGTTTTTTCCACGAATCGTCATCGTCCCCTCCTATGTCGTTCTGCGCGTGGTCGCCCGCGACAAGCATTGCCGGGACGAGCGTCACTCTCTTGTTTTTTGTCTTTTTAAGCTGCGCGAGGACATCACCGTACGATGGCAGACCCTCTATCGTGCCGACAAAAAAGTTCGGCGACCTGCGCCAGAGCGCTATCTGGAGGGCGCTGTACGCAGCGTCGGAAAAGTGATGAGTGCCGTGCCCCACGAAGACGACCGCGCCGTCGCGCCCCTCGCTCGCGTAGGACTCTGTGAGCGTCTGGGCCAAACGCGCGAAGTCGTTCGCGTTAGCCAGGAGCGGCATGGAGAGGCCGATATACTCGAATCCGGCTTTTGTCCCGCGCTCTCTCATCGACCTGAAACCGTCCACGACGGCTTCGAGATCCTGGTACTCCGCCCCTGGTATGATGTGGGTCGAGAGGACGGCAACGTGGGTGAATCCCTCGTAGGCCATCTTCGCAAGGGCTATCGCCGGTTCGTCGATTGTTCGGCCCTGTTCGCGCGCTATCTTGCGCATTATGATGCGCGACGTGTACGCGACTCGGACTTCGATGTCGGGCCATGCCTTTTTCACTGCGCTCTCCACAGCCAAAATCGCGGCCTCTCCCTCCGGGACGCTGCTTCCAAACGCGACGATCAATATCCCGCGCCGCGCCTCCCCAGACTCGTCTGCGAAGGCGATACGCCCTTCTCCGCAGACGCCCAAAAGGACGGCCATCGCTATCAGCGCTCCAATCACTGTTCTAATGCTCATAAAAAACTCCTCCTGTCACGGTTTGATTTTTGCCGCAAGACGAAAAATTCACACCATGCGCAGGAGCGCGTTTAAGCAGGCCGCGCAGAGGCCAGAGCCCCCCCTTGGCCCTCTCAGCAGTATGGAGGGTATGTCGGAGGCCGCGAGGGTCTCCTTGCTGTCTGCCGCCCCCACGAAGCCGACTGGCATCGCGGCGGTGAAATCTACCTCCGCGCCGAGCTCTCTCAGCTCGAGGAGCCTAAAAAGAGCGGTCGGCGCGTTGCCGAACGCAAAAAGCCGAATGCCGCGCTCGACAGCGATATCCACGGAGGCCATGGCCCTCGTCACCCCGTTTCTCCGCGCCAGCTCCGCCGTCTTTTCATCGTGGATGAAACAGACCGGTTCGAGCTCCAGGCGCGCGCACTCTCTGCGGGAGATGCCCGACTTGAGCATCTCCACGTCGCAAAATATCTGCCCGCCGGAGGAAAACGCTTCCCGCGCCAACGCGAGCGCGTCGTTTCGAGATTCTATCAGGCTGGCCAGCGAAAAATCCCCGGCCGCGTGTACTACCCTCGCGACGACATCCATCAAACGTTCGTCTATCGCGTATGAGGAGAGCGTGTTTCTGATAATCTCTAAACTGAGCCTCTCGATGTTGGCCGGGTCTTTTTCGTAATTCCGTGTGGTTTCTTCCACTCACGCCTCTCCCTTCCGGCAAAAAATGGGCGCTGCATCAAACAGTCGACGCGGCGCCCATGCCCTTCGGAATCGTTAAGACCCGATGATGCGGTTACGCCTGCCCTCGCAGACAAAAATTCCGCGACTTCAGACGTCGAATCGGTCTCCTGACTCCCGTTCATCCTAGTCCCGCGCCTTCCCAAAATTTTCGGAAAATTTCAGTGGCATAATGCGGTTTCGTCACGGTCACAGTGGCGGGGCCGTCCCGGCTTTCAACCGGATTCCCGTTCTTCAACGTCGGTATGAATCAATCACTCTGTGATTATATATCGTATTTTCATTTTTGTGCGTATGTTTAAAGAATGTTATTGGGGAAGGGCTGATTTATTGTCAGAGGCCTAAAGGGTAAAGATAAAAACCGGGATGCCTCCTCGTGCCCAAACGAAGAAATTTCGTTTGAGCGAATTAATCAGCCTTTCCCTGACGCAATTGCAATCAGGAGATGAGCGCTTCCGCCGCCTCGGCGGCGGAAGCCGCGTCGGGGCTGTAGCTGTCGGCGCCTATCTGGTCGCAATATGCCCGTGTTATCGGCGCGCCGCCTATCATGACCTTTACCTTGCCGGCTATGTCTGAGGATTTGATTAATTCGACGACGTTTTTTATCTCGCCCATGGTTGTGGTGAGCAGGGCGGAACAGCAGACTATGGAAGCGCCGTGCTCCTTCGCGGCTTCGAGGAAGCGCTCGGGAGGCACGTCGACCCCCAGGTCGACCATCTCGATGCCGCGTCCCTCCATCATCATCTTGACGAGGTTTTTGCCTATGTCGTGCAGGTCGCCCTTGACTGTCCCGATCACGGCCTTTCCCTTGGCCGAGATGCCCTCGGCGGCGAGAGCGGGTTTGAGTATTTCCGTGCCTTTGTTCATGGCGCGGGCGGCCACGAGCACCTCTGGTACGAAGACCTCGTTCGCTTTGAATTTTGCGCCTATGATGCCCATGCCCGCCAGGAGACCGTCGTCGAGTATCTTCTGCGGCGGTATGCCCTCGGAGAGCGCGCGCCCCACGAGTTCGGCCACGATCTTCGCCTTGCCAATCTGGAGGTTCTCGCTGATTTCTTTTAGAAGCTCGCTCATCTTGTGATCCCCTTCGAATGAAAAATATATAAAATTTTAGTTAGCGAACGTCATTTTAGCAGATAACAGCCGGTAAATGTGATTGTTCTGGGCCCATAATAGTAACCGAGCCCGTTTTCCCGGCAGACGTCGCTGACCACAAGCCCAAAAGCCTCCATGGACTGCGTCGCTTCATCGGGTTTTCGGCACGGGCCGTCAGGGTAAGCGCATTTCTCACACAAGCCGCAGCAGCCGTTACCGAGGGCGAGCACGCTCCTGTACTCGCCCTTCAGCTCTTTGTTGAATGAGGCGAAAAGCCTCCCCTGCAGCCGCCCGGCGTCTCTCATCGACTCATAGTCGAAATCGTCGTCGAGGTCGCCGGTGGTTTGCACGATAAGGCCGTCGGAGTAACCCAGGAGCAGTTTCGCGTTCTCCTCCAACGGACCGCAGGCTGGCGGGCACATCCAGCTTTTGTTGAAATGTTGGCACTTGTCCGCTCCGCACATCTCGCGCACTTCGGGGCGCGGCCTCAGCGTGCCGGCCCGCAGAGCCGACACGTGCGAGAAACCGTGCGCCAGCGCCCTCTTCTCCAGCTCTTTAATTTTTACGCCAATCTCTCGCATTTCTCAACATGACTCAGGGCTTTTTCGGGACGCCAAAAAGTCCTCCGCGATATGCGGACAGGTAATCGACGCAGTCCTCGTCCAGCGCCAGCAGCACCTGGGTCGCGTACAGCGCCGCGCGCATGTCCGAATTCGTGGGGTCCATTATCGCGCTGTCGAGGCCGGAGTTCATGGCAAGAGTCAGGAAACACTGGTTTATCGCCTTGCGGCAGGGCATTCCGAAACTGATATTAGAAAGCCCCGACGTAAGATGGACGCCCGGGAATGCCTCCTTGATACGCCTGGACGCCTCCGTGAAGGAAACTTGCGCGAGAGGCGTCGTCCCGACCGTGTTCACGAGGGCGTCGAAAAAAATCCTGTCCTGGGCTATGCCGAAGGAGTCGGCTTTTTTCATTATAGCGCCGGCAATCTCGAACTTCCTGTCAGGCGCCGCCGGTATGCCGCGATCGTCGCAAGTGAGGGCTATTATCTTCCACTCTCCGCTCGCTACGTGAGGGAAGAGCCGTTCACACTTGTTCGCCTCGTCGCTTACGGAGTTTATCATGCCAGGTTTTTTCACAAGCGGGATCATCTCGAGTATCGTCTCCGGGTTGGAGGAGTCGATGCAGATGGGCGTGTCGACTTCGTCCTGAACAAGCCCAATGAGCCACGCGAGCGTCTCGCGCTCTATATCGGGCGGCGTGCCGGCGTTTACGTCGAGGTAGTCCGCCCCGGACTCGGATTGTTTCCTCGCGAGTTCGCGGATATACGCCTCATCCCTCTCGGCGATGGCCTTCGCCGCGGAGGGGATGGAGCCGTTGATCTTTTCGCCTATTATTATCATGCGCTCAACCGCCTTTCGAGATATATGTTTCACAAAAATACCGCGGCGCCGACAAGCAACCTTGGGTACGGAGTTATTTTACCCTATGTAAGGTTTAATAATATAGACGAGCGGGTTATGGAGTGGAAAACTGGCCGGTATGGGCTTATAATGCCGATATTGAAGAGGGCGGTGTTCGTTTGTGGCAAGCTGGAAAAGCAGGCTCGGTCTTTTAGCTAAAATTAAAAAAGCTTCCTTGAAGGGCATAGAATCTCCCTGTGCGCCCCTTTGTATGCTGATGAATTACGCCGTTTGGATTCTGACGCGCAACAGGATAGACCTAAGAGTAAAAGCGAACTCCGAGATGAATATCAAAAAATACAAAAAGGAGTCTTTTTACAATATTGAAGGGATTAAATTGCCTTTGCTAAACCCAAAAGACGAAACGCTTCTATTTGGCGTTATTTTTTTTGAAACGTTTGTTCCTTATATATTTTTTCAAAATCGTTTCTTTAAATCCATTCACGAAACTTACGCCCACGGCGTTTATTATGGACTCGAAATGGAAGATTTCAGCGTGGTAGTTGAACAAGGCGACGTGGTGTTTGACATAGGCAGTTGGATTGGAGATTTTGCTGCTTATGCGTCGAAATGCGGGGCGGAAGTGTATGCGTTTGAGCCAACGTCTGAAATATACGAAATTTTGTGTGAGACGGCCAAATTAAATCCGGGTATCACCCCGGTTAATTTAGGTTTAGGCGACGCGAGAGAAGAACTGCCAATATTTAAAGATGACGGCAGTAATTCCGGAGCAAATTCGTTTCGCTCGACTTGCGACAACAACTTGTCGGACTCTGTTTCAAAAATAGACACAATTGACAATTTTGTCGCGGAAAATAATATAAAGAGGGTAGATTTTATCAAATCGGACATCGAGGGATTTGAAAGGAAGATGCTCAAAGGAGCGAAGAAGGCGTTGAGGGATTTCGCGCCGAAACTCGCGATCTGTACTTATCATTTTCCGGATGACCCGGAGGTGTTGGAAAAAATAATCCTCGACGCTAATCCGGATTATCGCATTGTGCACATGCCGGATATTTTGTTTGCCAGAGTCTGATAGTAGTTTTTTATAGGGCAGGATCAATATGAAAAAACTCGCCCGCAGGATATTGGCTGCCATGCATCGGCGTCTTTTAATGAGGCCGTATAAAGCGGTTATCGCGCCCCTTCTGAGAGATCGAGTCGAGACGGCCTCCAGAAATTTTGAGCGGATGGTCGTCGTACTGATGGATGGCGGATTGGGCAGCCAGATGTGGCAGTACGCCCTCGGGCGCGCGGCTTGTGCCTCAGGTTTGCCGGTGCGCTACGATCTTACATGGTATGAGCGTAGCGGCAGGGATATAAAAAACCTCAACAACAGGGCTTACAGGCTTGAGTACGTTTTCCCTTTGGTGAAAGTCAACCGGGCAGACCCGACGCTTCTCAGGATATACCAGATATATTTTGACCTCTTCCCAGGAACCAGGTTTGATTTTGACGAAGCGGCGCTCACTTCGGGCGCTCCGAGATATCTTGGCGGATATTACGTTAACGCGGAATACATTGACCGGCAGGGCGACTCGCTCAGGGACGTATTTGATTTTCAGGTCAACCTGACTCCTGACAGCAGCGACGTCCTGTCGCGAGTGGAGTCGGAGGATTACCCGGCGGCGCTTCACATAAGGCGCGGCGACTATGTGGGCTCGATTCACGACGTGACGACGCCGAGCTACTTCAGAGAGGCCGTCCGGCATGTAGCGGATCGCCTGCCGAGAGGCAAAGCTGTTTTTTTCGTTTTTTCGAACGGGATGGACTGGAGCAGAGAAGTCCTGAGCGGTATCGACGAAAAATTTGTCTTTGTCGAAAACAACGACAACGACGATGGAGAGGTCGACATGTTCCTAATGTCTAGGTGTCGTCACTTTATTATATCGAATTCGTCGTTCAGTTGGTGGCCGGCGTGGCTTTCGAGGCGTTCCGCGGATAAAATAGTCGTGATGCCCGACGTCTGGCTCTCGAAAGAGCGCGCTTGTGACAAATATGCCATGAAAGTTAAGGATTGGATTGCAATGCCAGTCAGATAGCGTAGCGCGACAGGGTTCGACCTTCAAATGGATTCGAGTTGACAGAGTGCCTCGATGTCGAATCTTGCTCCAGAGAGAATTCTTGATAGGGTGATTATGCCAGAGATTCCCTGGGGGAAGCTCATTGAATAATCATCGAATCAGGGCGATTTCAAAAGGGAGATGATGGATTGGGCAAAATGAAGGAGTCAGTGAGGAAATTTGTTGTAAAGCGCCGAATTTTTCCAGTTATATGGATCGCGAAGATTTTAAGGCGACTTTACCGTTACGTCGGATTTTGCAGGGATTATTCCAATCAGGCGAAAAAATTGGCCGATGGCAGATTTGAAAGAGGGTGGAAACTCTGTTGGCCCTGTTTGGATGACGCTACCGAGGCGACGGGGTTTGACGCCCATTATATATACCACACGAGCTGGGCCGCCCGCGAGGTGATTCGTCTCAAACCGGAATACCATGTCGATATAAGCTCTTCGCTCTACTTCGTCGGGTTGACGTCGTCCGTCGTCCCGGTGCGTTTTTACGACTATCGTCCGGCAAAATTATCACTTTCAGGACTCGAGTGCAAGGAGGCGGATATTACCAAGTTACCTTTTGAAAACGATAGCGTAAAATCTTTATCCTGTTTGCACGTCATGGAGCATATCGGTCTGGGGAGGTACGGGGATCCTTTTGACCCAAAGGGCGACTTGAAGGGAATTTCGGAGTTGAAGAGGGTTTTGTCGCCTGGCGGGAGTTTGCTGTTTGCGGCGCCAGTCGGAGGCGCGCCGCGTTTATGTTTCAATGCGCATAGGGTATATTCCTATGCGCAGATTTTGGAATACTTCGACGGTCTGAATCTAAGTGAGTTCGCTTTAGTCACTGATGATGGACGTTTTATCGAAAAAGCGACTGGGGAAGATGTCGGTTGTCAGTCATACGGATGCGGCTGTTTTCTGTTTGAGAAACCTTTGAGGTAGCTGCCGTCCGCGCTGGCTGCCCGCGAAGATTGGAGGACACGAATTTGGGCTCGGTTTATCCTGGAATACCAACCGTTCTTGGGAAATTTTTGCAAAAGGAATATGATCTGTCGACTTTTATAGAAACTGGCACATGGATGGCTTCTACCGCGTTATGGGCAGCTTCTTTCTTTCAGGAAGTTTATACCATAGAACTGTCCGAAAAAATATATAAATACGTCAGCGACAGGTATAAGCGCGTCGAGAATGTCCATTTTATATGCGGCGCGAGTTCCTCAGAACTAAGCAGTATTCTTGTGGACGGTTTTCGCCCAGCTTTGCTCTGGTTGGACGCGCATTGGTCTGACGGCGACACCGGGGGGGAGAATATGCCTTGCCCCCTTCTCGATGAAATAAAAATTATATTGCGCTCTAACCCGGAACATATAATTTTGATTGATGACGCGAGACTCATATTGGTCTCTCCTCCGAAGTATATACGGGAAACTCATGATTTGCCGTCTTATGTGGAAGTTCTGAATGTCCTGGATTCTTCCGGGCCGAGATATACCGTTATGTGGAGAGACGTTTTAATATCGGTTCCAAACTCTCGGACGGATTCTCTCAACAGCTTCATAAAAGCGCAGGGCGATCTCGTATTCTTCAACCTGCTCGATCCTGAACCAGGTTCCAATATCGGAATAAGGGCGATTATCGGGTACTGGGGACGCGCGTTTCGCGCGCTCCGCTGTCTCCCCGGAGCGATTTCCCGCAAATTTCACGCCGGAGTTCGTGAAATTTTATAATCTAAGCTCGGGAGGCATTTTGGTGATTTCCGTAGTCATTGCGACGAAAAACAGAAGCGAAGCCGTCTCCGACATATCGCTGCCGAGCCTCTTGCGGCAGGACGTTGCCAATTTTGAGATTTTGATATGGGACGCGAGCGACGACGAATTGACAAAAGAAGCAGTAGATCGGCGGCGATCGCTTTTCGAAGAAAGGGAAATCGCTTTGCTTTACAGGCGAGCTCCCCGGGTTGGGTTGGCGTCCCAGAGGAACGACGCGCTTCTCGAGGCGAAGGGGGATATCGTTTTTTTTATAGACGACGACAGCGAGGTCTCCTCGGACGGCCTTCGCTCCATTGATCGCCATTTCAGCGATTTTGGGCGTCTGATGGGCTTGGGGCTGCCATTGACTTCTGATGAGCCGAGCGTTGCCGGCAGATATGCAAAACGCCCTGTCGTCGGCGCGGCGCGCGGCGTGATTCGTTTTTTTTTCAGGGGCGCCAAATGTTCTTACAGGAAAATTCGCAATTCCACCATGAATATTTTTACTTCTGCGGATCGGCCGGGAGTTGCGGAATGGCTGACCGGCGCTTCTATGGCGTTCAGAAAGTCTGTGTTTGAAAAATTGCGATTCGATGAAAGATTGGAGCTGTTTGGCGGGTATGCCTTTGGCGAAGATTACGACCTGTCTCACAGGGTTTTTTTACATTATAAAGAACCTCTCCTCATCGCGTCTTCGGGGTTTGTCGTTCATCACCCCGCCAAGGGAGGCAGGATTGCCGACAATGGGAAAAAAGCCGCGGCGATGTTTTACAATACCGCGGTAATAAGGACGAATTTCAGGAAGTACGGGAATTATGGGTTGTTGTCCTTTATATGGGAATTGCGCTTTGGTTTGATCATCTCGATGTTCGAGCAAGGAATGGCCGCCGCCGATATCTGCCGGGGTTATTTTTTATATAGGAGGGCGCTGAGAGAGCAGCGCCGCTCCATTGAAAAGCCATAACCACGAATTAGCACGAATTAGATGGATGGAGCGAATGGATCGCCGTGATCTGGAGAGGGCGTTACCCCGCGTAGCCGTCGGGGTTTTCGCTCTGCCAGCGCCACGAGTCGGCGCACATATCGTCAATGCCGAGCTCGGCCGTCCATCCGAGTTCGCGTTTCGCCTTTGAAGGGTCGGCGTAGACCTGCGCTACGTCCCCAGCGCGGCGCGGCTCGAACCTGTAAGGAATATGCTTGCCGCAAGCGCGCCCATATGACTCTATCACCTCTAGAACGCTGTAGCCGCGCCCTGTGCCGAGGTTACAGATGAACTCGCCGCGGTTCTCCTCGAGTTTTTTGATCGCGGACACATGCCCGCGCGCCAAGTCGACGACGTGGATGTAGTCCCTGACGCCAGTGCCGTCGGGCGTTGGGTAGTCGTCGCCGAAGACGCGGACGTATTCGTGTTTGCCGGCGGCCACCTGGGCGATGTATGGGACGAGGTTGTTCGGTATGCCGTTTGGATCCTCGCCGATGAGCCCGCTCCGATGCGCGCCTATTGGGTTGAAGTAGCGGAGCACAGCGACGTTGAATTCCTGGTTGACCGCGCGGATGTCGCGCAGTATGCGCTCTATGAAGAGCTTTGTCGTGCCATAGGGGTTCGTCGTCGAGGTTGGAAAATCTTCGTTTACCGGCACAGTTTCAGGGTTTCCGTACACAGTGGCCGATGACGAGAACACAAATCTCGCGACGCCGTGTCTTTTCATGGCGCCAAGTATAGTGAGCGCCCCGGTCAGGTTGTTGTAATAATATTCGAGGGGGAGCTCGACGCTTTCGCCAACCGCCTTGAGCGCCGCAAAGTGGACTACGGCGTCTATCTCGGGGTTTTCCGCGAAAAGTTTCTCGCAGCCCTTCGGGTCGCAGACGTCAACTTTGCAGAACGCCGCCTTTTTTTTAGCGATCCTTTCAACCCTGTGGAGAACCTCCTCCTTCGAGTTGACCAGATTGTCGGCGACAACAACGTCGTACCCAGCCCCTAAAAGTTCCACGCAAGTATGGCTTCCGATGTATCCGGCGCCGCCTGTTACGAGAATAGACATAAAATCACCCCTCATAAAAATCAGGGCGTGTTTGCAAACCCAGCCCTGGCTTGGTAAAATCTTACGCCGCCTGCGGCGGTGACATATATACGCGTGACATCAGGCGGCACATGCCACACATATCCTACTTTCAACAGGGATTTGCCAGTATGAGAGTAACTTTGCAAAGCACTCCGCTAGCCTCTGATCGAACCTTTTGTTTTTTTCATCTCTTGCCTCGCCATCCACGCGCCTCGCAAAATGTCGAGAGGCGAGCACCCGACGAAAAGAAGATACAAAACTGTGCCGATCGATCCCCATGCGCAGTGCAGAAAGCCGAATCTTTTGCCGTATTCCTTAAAATTTCTTCGAATGAGAGCCGGATTGTAAAAAAAAGCCGCCGCTCTGGCGCTGCCTCTCAATCTGCTCCCCGGCTCGGCGCGGTGTACGACGAAACCGCCGCGAGCCACCATCAGTGGTTGGCCGAATTCCAACATGACCCTGTGAGAAAAATCGACGTCCTCGCCGAGCGAGTATCCTCCGAATATTTGCAGACGCTCGTCGAATTTCAGGCGATCGAACACGAACTTTCTGAACGCCATCGTGCCCCCGGAGAGCCACTCCGCCAACCCAGGCAGATCTTTAATCGGGAGAGAGAGACCGCCGGCTTTTGACACCAACCTTTTCATGCTTTTGTTTTTAGAGCCGAAAAGGAGGGTCGCGAACGCCTTAATCGCTGAGTTGCCGGCGGCCGTCGTTTTATTCAGCAGCGGCAGCGAAGCCCCAGGGAGCCAATCGTAGCTGTCGAAGCACGTCGACAGCGACGAGATGCCGTCTGTGGGAACCTCGCAGTCGTCGTCAATGAAAAAAATTATGTCTCCGACTGCCATTTTCACGGCGTCGTTTCGCTGAGAGGCGAGCCCCCTTCGCGGAGCTTTAAAATATCTCAATAAAAATCCTTTTTCATTGAATTTTTGAGACATTGTCAGGCATAAATCGCGCGAGCCGTCTCCATCGCTCGCGTCCCACACTATGGCCTCCAGCTTCCCGCAGTCCTGTTTCAGAAGAGACTTGAGCGATATGTTTTCAAGCGCTTCCGCGCGGTTAAGGGTGGCTATGACGACGGAGATCATTCGTTTTCTTCCTGTGGCGGCTTTTTATCATTCGCCATGAGATCAGCGTACAGCTCCTCGTGCATGGCTATGAGGTTCTCTATCCTCCATATATCGTCCGGTTTTACTGGCGGAAGTGGGTCGTCTGCCACTCGGAGCATGGCGTCCCGCAGGGCGAGCTGGTCTCCTATGGGGTACAGAAGCCCCCTGTCGGGCAGGACGACGTCGCGTATCCCCCGCGCGTCGGCGCCTATTATCGGAACCCCTAGGCAGGCTGACTCCATGAGGACACGGGCGAGACCCTCACGCTCCGACGCAAGTATTGTCGCGCGCGAGGCGGCGATCAGTTCTGGTATGTCCTCCCTGAAGCCGAGAAAGTGAGCCTGTTTTGCCACGCCCAATTCGCACGCGAGGTCTCGCGTCTTTTCGCGAAGGGGGCCGTCTCCGGCGAACGCAATGTGGATGTCCGTCCTCTTCACGCGCGACAGCGCCTCTATCGCGTCATGGTGTCTTTTGCGCGGGATGAACTCCGCTGCCATGGTATATAAAACGTCCCTGTCCGCAAGGCCAAGTTCCGCGCGGACATTCACGGCGCCGTCGCTCGCCGTGCGAGTCTCGTATTTCGAGAAGTCGAGGCCTATGCCAGGCATATATCTTAATGAAGCCTCGTCCGTTATCCTATATTTTTTTGCCGCGTCGAAATCCTCCGCGTTTATGACGACGATCCTGTCGGCCCATCGCCCAGCTCTCCGCTCGAGAGTCCTGTAGATGAAGTTCGGCGCCGCTTTTCCGCCTTTATGGAAGTGGAACCCGTGCGCTGTGTAGACGACTCTGACCCTTTTTCCCGCCCTGAGTTTGCGCAGCGCGAGGCGCGTCACGAACGCCGCCACTGGCGTGTGGACGTGAACTATATCGTAAGCGCCGCTAACTACGATGTCGCGTATTTTGGCCGTCTCACGCAGGTTTGTTGGGTCGAGCGGGTTCCGGCGCCAGTCTACGTCGAAGAGCGAGTCGAAGCGCTCGGAAAGCCCGTCGCAGGAGCTGGTTCCGTTCGACATCGCGTCCACATTCCATCCTTTGCTCCTGAAGTAGTCGGCATACGGCAACAGGAACGCCCTGATCGTTCCCGGTACGGTTGTGGCGATCAGAAGCCCTGGCATTCTTCCGCTTTCCTCACGACCTCGACGGCGCCGCGCTCGCGTACGCCTGCGAGTTTGGCGCGGTACAGGGTCGCGCTGCCGGATTTTCCGCGCCTCTCGTAGCCCATGTTCCCCCAGAAGTCGCGGACAGCGGAGTTTTTTGGCGTGGGGACGTACTCCGCATTTATCTCACGCACCCCGGTCTCCATCAGATCTTGCTCGACGCTTGACAGAAACGCCGATTCCACGTCTCGCCCCATCACTCGGCAGCTCATGAGGAAGACCTCGATGGATGCCGTTTCGCCTGAAACAGCGGCGACACAGAGCGCTATTTTCCCGTAATTACCGAAGCGGTCGCGCAGAGAACCGATATACGCCCGGCGCGCCGGGTCTTCCGACGCGGCGTTCATCTCCGGCTCCGTGTATCTTTTTGTGGTCAGGTTGAACTGGTTCGTCTTTTGCGAGAGTTGGGCCGCCCGGGAGACGCTGTGGCTGCCAATGTTCTCCACGGTGAGAACCATGTCGAGCGAGGCGAGATATTCCTCCACGCTCCCGAACGCGCTCCTGTATTCGCGCCTTTCGGCCTCCGCGCCGTAATGTTCCGCCCGGAACAGATCCTCCTCCGTCGATCTGAGCTGGAGGAAGTGTTCTTTTGCCGTTTCGATCATGAAATCCTCCAGTTGAGCGGAGTCGGACGGAAAGTCCGGAACAGACACGTCCGGGAGGGCTATCCGCATCGACTCTCGCTCCACTGGGCTGTCGTCTATGAAGACGAATGAGTCGACCCCGATGTTGAGTTCGCTGGCGATGGAGAGCAGGTTGTCGGCTTTTGACGTCCAGTTTGAGCGTATCGCCGCGAAATCGTTCTCTTTCAGCAGCATAGCCGTGTGATTCCTGATGCCGCCCATGGCGTCCTCGATGTTGTTTTTCGAAATTATGGCGAGAAGGACGCCGCTATTTTTCAGATCCAATATCCGCTTCTGGAAGTCGCGGAACCGCGAACCGGAGCCCGTCGAGTCGAGATGTATCCCGTCAATGCCCAGTTCCCCGATGGCGCCGCCCCAGAGGGCGCCGTCGAGGTCGAGGGCGAGACACTTTTTCCTCTCGCCGCGAATGGCCCTCCATATCCTGCCCATCTCCGCGGCAAGCGCCTCCTCGCCCATCTTGGAGAATGGGATGGCGCCCATATACCAGACCCTGTTGTTGTAGAATTTTTTTCGCCCTATGTCGGCGGCTATCTCGGAGAGGTCGAGAAGAGGTATGTCGTGATCCTCCATAATCCTTCTCCAGAAAGCCGCGGCGTAGGGCTCGATCCTGCGCGAGGCGAGCGGGCAGATTTTTTTCACCTGGATGTCGAGCGTTGAGACGACAAACGCGGTCTTCCGGCGCGAGGACGAAGCCGCAATTGTCTCAGCCAGAGGCGAAAGGACGCTCTCCGCCTGCTCGCGGCTCTCGCACCCAGTCTCGCCAAACAGCTCCCTCCCGTGCAGGAGAATAAAGACAACGGCGGGCTCGCTTTTATACAGCTTCGAGCCGGGGTCTGAGATCTCCTGGAGCCAGGTGTTGTACGCGGCCGGGCAGTATACCTCCTCGCGCGAGATTACGTTGAGCCTCATGGCGAGCGACGTCACCGTTACGTTTGAGAGGAGCGCTATTGTCAAGATGTCCCCGTCCGGTCAGTCAGCGGCCATCTCGATAATATCCGATACGGCGCGTATCTCGGCGATTCTCTCGAACGGAACGGATATGCCAGCCTCGTCGAGGGCCATCACTATCTGAAGCGTCTTCAGAGAGTCCCACGACGTCATATTGCCCATTGAAGTCGTCTCGGAAGCGCCTTCGCCCAAAATGGATCTTGCTATCTCGATTATTTTGTCTCTCATCCGCCATCGCCCCAGTCATCGCGTCCGCTGCCCAGAAAAGGCGGCATCGTAGCCTCACCTTTCGCGGAAATATCTTCGCGTTTCAGCGTCTTCTTTATTGTAAGCGCGATTATTTTGACGTCAAGCGAGCTGGATCTGTTTTCAACGTACCAGACGTCGAGCGCGAACTTCTCCCGCCACGAGATAGAGTTGCGCCCGTTGATCTGCGCCCAGCCGGTTATCCCGGGTATTACGTCGAGCCGTCTTCGCTCGGTTTCATTGTATCTCGGCACGTAGTCGAGGAGAAGCGGTCTCGGGCCGACGAGGCTCATATCGCCCTTGAGTACGTTCCAGAGCTGGGGAAGCTCGTCGAGGCTTGTCCGCCGCAACCATGTCCCGAAGGCTGTCAGGCGCTCCTCGTCCGGCAGAAGCTCGCCGTTTGGGCCGCGCTCGTTTGTCATAGTTCTGAACTTGTACAGTTTGAATGGCGAGCCGCCCTTCCCGGCGCGCGTCTGAGCGAAAATGGCTGGAGGCGACATCTCCCGCCTGATTCTCGCTGTGGCCCAGAGCATAAGGGGCGAGAAAACCAACAACCCGAACGTCGCCCCGGCGACGTCCAGGATTCTCTTGAACGCGCCATAGAACATGCTGTCACGCGCCGAACAGGCGGCGTATCGCGCCCGTCACGAGATCCTGATCCTCCTCGGACATGTTGGAGCCCGACGGGAGACAGACGCCGTTTTTAAACAGCTCCGCGCTTTCGTCCGGGCCGTGCGCGTAGTATTTTGCGCCAGAAAAGACGGGTTGGAGGTGCATTGGTTTCCATACGGGGCGCGACTCGACGTTCTCCTCCTCCAGGGCCTCGATTATTTTCATGTTGCTCGTCCCGGCCTGACCAGGATCCACTGTGAGCACGGTCAGCCATCGGTTTGAGCGGCATCCGCTCCCCTCCGGCATGAAGGTTATCCCAGGGAGGCTGCCGAGAGCTTTCCTGTATCTTTCGAATATGGCTCTGCGCCTCGTCACCCTGTCGTCGAGAAGTTTGAGCTGCGCCCTTCCTATCCCAGCGAGAATGTTGCTCATGCGGAAGTTGTAACCGAGCTCGGAGTGCTGGTACCACGGCGCGCTGTCCCTCGCCTGCGCGGACCAGAAGCGCGCCCTGTCGATCGCCTCCTCGTCGTCCGAGAGTAGCATGCCTCCGCCGGACGTAGTGATGATCTTGTTCCCGTTGAACGAGTAGAAGCCGAACTTGCCGAACGACCCCGTCTGCCGTCCGTTGTACGTGGCGCCCATGGACTCAGCCGCGTCCTCTATCACAGGGACTCCGTACTTTCGGCACAGCGGCAGCAGCTTGTCCATGTCGCACGGCGCGCCGTAGAGGTTTACAAGAATCACAGCCTTCGGGAGGACGCCGCTTTTATCCGCGTCATCGAAGGCCCTCGCGAGCGCGGAAGCCGACATATTCCACGACCAGGGGTCGGAGTCGATGAACACCGGTGTCCCGCCCAGTTGCACTATGGGGGCGAGCGACGCCACGAACGTCAACGACGAGCAGAAAAAAACGTCCCCTTCGCGCAGATCGACGAGCCTCGCCGAAAGGAGGGCGGCGGCGGTTCCGGACGAAAGGGCGAGTCCGGCCTCTACGCCGGCGGAGCGCGCGCACTCCTTCTCGAAGGCGTCCACGTGAGGCCCGAGCGGGGCGATCCAGTTCGCCTCGAACGCCTCCCTGACGTATTCGAGCTCATCCCCTCCCATATGGGGAGAGGAGAGATATATCCTCCTCCTAGCCGGCATCGGGCGATCCGATCAAAGTTCTTTGCGCCGCCCCGAATCGCCGGAGTTCGCGACTGCGCATCGCTTGTCTCGAGATCGAGTCGTGCGCAAAGCCAAAAAATAAACGTTGCATTTGTTCGCCCCCCCATTTACTTTTTCTTGATCTTGGATCAAAATTCTATCATAAAGGAAAACAGGTAAAAATACTGAGTGTTGCGGTTGACTAAAGCTCGGCAACTGGTATCTTTATCCTCGTTTCCCCCGACAAAACACAGAGGGTGGTTGGTCTAAGCCATGTTTCTTCCGATCTTTTCCGAGTCGTCAAAAATTTATCAGCTTTATCAGCGTGTGCTTGTGTTGCTTTGCGTAATTTGCGGCATTGGTATTTTGCTGACGCCGCTTCCATCCGAGGCCTCGATTTATCTCGACGAGGATCCTGAACGTCTGCTCTTCACCATAAGGGTTCCCATGACTTTAGGCGAACACGCGCAGGTTCTGCTGCCGGATGAAACGTCGATCGATATGGGGAAAGTGTTCGCGACTCCGAGCAAAAGCAGGTACCCCGGGTTTACGGCCAGCAAGTTCGGGATCGGCGGGCAGGTCATAGCGAGCGCGGCGAACGCGCATCATATACAGGTGTCCGTCGAGGACGGCGAAGGGCGAACACTGAGCCTCCTCCCGTCCCAGACGTTTGTCGCGGCCTCCGGGCTCGACACGTCCTTTGTCGTCGACGGCATCGGCGGCGCCGGTCTTTGGGGGAAATACTCCCCTTTTGTGGGCAGTCCGGTATATATAGTGAACCAGGCTGGCATACCTGTCCTTTTCAATAACATCAACCTCCTGAAGTTCGCGACAGCGCTCGATATACGAGTGTACAAACCGCAGAGCGAAGTCGACTACATAGAAATTGAAAATATAGAGGGCGGACATGCGTGGTACCACGACATAAAGGGCGATCACCAGTTCGCGATAGTAGAGAGCCCGGTCTCTGGAACCGGCAGATTTCAGGGGACGCTGTATCAGGGGCTCGGCAAGGTGCGGGCAAACCACCCTGGCGTCATCTGCATATCGACGACGGAAAGATTTGACATAGGCGGATTCCAGATAGTCCCGCTGAGCCACACGTATTCCAAGGAGATGCAGAAGACGCGGAGGATGAGCCAGTACATAGTCCTGCGCGGGGTAGATTTCGAGGATCTCGCCGGGCAGGCGCCTTTTTTCAGGAACTACATCCGCCCCGGAGACGCGGAGGATCCTGATTATCACGTCGGGGCCGTGACTTGCAAGGTGGAAGGCGAGTGGCGCGATATACCCATTGTGTCCGGGCTCACCGAGAATACGTTGAACAAGATAGAGGCGTTCAGGATACATTTTAATTAGTTAGGCGGAAATAAGGATAATTTACCCTTTTAAGATTGCCCGATGGTTGTTACGATAGGACAGGTGGGAGTGATAAACGTTATGTCGTGGTTCGGGAATTTGAAAACAAGGTCGAAAATAATGTCGCTCGTCGGTCTCATGTTGTTTCTGATAGCGGCGACGACGTTTTTGGGATACCGCGTGAGCAGAAACCTTGAAGATAATATGGCGATGCTGTATGACAATTACTCTATTCCGGCCATCGTGATGGGGGATGCGGAGACGGAGGCGCGGCACGTGCGTTTTGTCGTTATCGAGTCCCTGCTGGCCACCGATGAGGCTTATATGAGATCCTTCGCGGCGCAGGTGGCTGAGAGCAGGAAGAAAATCAGCGGCTACATAGGATCGTACAAGAAAACGAACATGAGCGGCAAGGAGAGGGAGATTCTCGCCAGGCTGGAGTCGACGATGGAAAAGATTACCCCGGTACAGGACAGGGTGCTCCGAATGGGGATGGACAACAAGAACTCCGAGGGTTACGCGCTTCTTGCGTCCCAGGAGGTAAGCTCCCTGGAGGAGGCTTATTTCAACAGCTTTGGGGAGCTGGTGGATCTTCTTATGAGTCTCGCCGAAGACACAAAGGACTCGTCTATAGACGAGGCTGACGTGTCCGTCCGGATAACCGTGATTTTGTCCGCGCTCGCCATCGTCGTCGGCGCGCTCGTCGGCCTTGGGATATCCGTTGCCATAACTCGTCCGCTCGGCGCCCTTCGCGCGGGCGTGGAAATGTTCGCTACGGGCGATCTCACTGTGGCGCTTGGAAGCGGTGGGAAGGACGAAGTCGCGCAGATGGGCGGGACGCTCCAGAACATGTCATCCGTGCTGAACCGCGTGATTGGCTCTGTGAACAACGCGAGCCGCAACATCTCTGAGACGGCTCACGAGTTCTCGGCCATGGCCGAGGAGACTAACGCGTCTGTGGAGGAGTTCAGGGCGAACGTCGACGAGATGAGCGTCAACCTCGACAAACTCGCGTCGTCGGGCGAGGAGGTCACCGCCACTGTTCAGGAGGTCGCCGCAGGCGCTCAGGCCACCGCTGAGAAGGGGACCGACATAGCCAGAAGGGTTGACGAGGCGCTCACAGCGGGCGATGCTGGAGTCGGCGCCCTAAAGCGAGTCGCAGACGGCATCAGCGATGTAGCCGAGTCCTCCTCCTCGACGACGTCAGCTGTGCTGGAACTTGGCAACAGGGCGCGCCAGATACAGGGTTTTGTCTCCCAGATAGGGGGTATTGCCGACCAGACGAACCTGCTCGCGCTGAACGCTGCGATAGAAGCCGCGCGGGCTGGAGAAGCCGGGCGCGGTTTTGCGGTCGTTGCCGAGGAGGTTCGCAAACTCGCCGAGAATAGCAACGTCGCCGCCGGAAGCATCGCCGAACTTGCGTCCGCCATAGCCGGGGATCTCGATACGATCGTGAACTTCTCGCAGGAAAACGTTGATAAATCGACAAAGGCGAAGGCGTTGTCCGCTGAGACCGAGTCAGCGATAAACAGTATGATAGACTACCTGAAGGACATCGCGTCCTCGACGCAAGATCTAGCGGCTGTCGCGCAACAGCAGGCCGCCTCCAGCGAGGAGATCGCGGAGACGATTCAGCAAATGTCCCTGAAGATAGGCGATACGGCAAATACCGGCGAGAACATCCGCACGAGCGCAGCGGAGGTAGCCTCGGCTGCAGAGCGAGTAGCGCAGGGGGCGGAGGGCCTGGCGACCCTTTCCGTCGAACTCAGGGGCGAGCTGGCGTTCTTCAGGCTAGCGAACCAGGGGGAGTATAACCCGACAAGGGCCGATCGATTGAGGGCTCTTCCAAATTAAGGAGGTCACCGTATGGGCGGCGCTTCGAACTACGACAACATGAGGGACGAGTTTGACCGTGGTTATGTGCAGGTATATACCGGCGACGGCAAGGGCAAGACAACGGCGGCTATAGGGCTCGTGGTGAGAGCGCTGGGAGCTGGGATGAATGTTTTTTTCGCGCAGTTCATAAAAGGCGGCAGGTACAGCGAGATAGAATCCTTGGAGTCCATCCCAGTCGGCGATGCGTTTGTCTGCAGGCAGTACGGAAAAGGCTGCTTTGTCCTGAGAGCCCCTGAGGAGGAGGACATAGCAGCCGCACGAGACGGTCTCGCGGACGCGCTTCGCGAGATGAGGCGCGGACGATACCAGCTCGTGGTGCTAGACGAGGCCAACGTTGCGGTAAAGCTCGGCCTGCTCGAGGAGTCCGCCCTGCTTCGCTTTGTGGACGAGAGGCCGGAGGCCGTCGAGCTCGTCATCACAGGCAGGGGCGCGACGACAGCATTAATCGAGCGCGCCGACCTTGTGACCGAGATGAGGGAGATAAAACACTACTACCAAAAGGGAGTAAGGGCAAGAAAGGGCATAGAGAGCTGACGCCAGGGTGACAATTATTTATTTTACGCTTTGCGCCTCTGACAATAAAGCAGGGCTTCTCTACGGCAACTCCACCGCCAGATAGGGAGGGGATAACGATGGAGGAACGCAAGTGCAACTTATGCGGGGGAACGATAAGACTGTCCCCCAAGGGCGATTACGAGGAATGCGCTAATTGCGGCATCCGGGTCAAGGTTGTAAAGGAGAAAAAACGTCCCGGGCCGGCACAGGCCGATAACGAGAGGGAAACTTCCAAGAGTCGGCGCCAGTTGGAGGTCAGTGCGTCTGATTTTGGGTTAGCGGAGATCGGCGTTGTTTTTACCCAACACACGCCGTCTCCAGACCCAGGCGCTCCGTCGGATGTTCAATATGCCGCGTCTGATCCTGATCCGGATCTGGATCAGACGCCAGAGGCCGCTCCCGCTGCGGCTGGCAAGTCCGATTACGCGTACACGCCGCCGGCGCCGCAGGATCACTCCGTCTCCAGTTACGCCCAGTATGGGGTGTCGCTCTCAGGGGTCACGGAGAACTCCTCTGGAGGCGAGCAAACTCCAGCGCCCGACCAGAACGCGGCGGCGCCCGCGTTAGTTCAGCAAGTCGCGCCGTCAGTTGAGGAGAGCGCGCATAGTGGAGAACATGTCACGCTGCCTCAACCAGCGCCACTGGATCAGCAGCCGGCAGTCGAGGCCGACTACGGCCAATATGGCGAGTTGCCGTCCCAAAGCGCGGCGTTAGACATCGACTACGACCTGAAGAGCGCGCCAGAACCCGAGGAAGCCGTCCCGGCGAGCACGGGCGAGAATGTCGCCGCACTCTCCGCCGAGGGAAACAAGATTCTGGACGAGACAATGCGAAAGGGTATGGCGCTTATGGCGGAGGGCAAGATGCAGGGCGCTTACGCTATTTTCGACGGAGTGATAAAGGAATACCCAGAGGATCACAGGGGCTGGTGGGGATTGCTGCTTTACTACACCAGGAATCTGAGCGGTTTTTTTTCAACGGCCGCGAAGTTCGCCTTTGATCGTGCCTGCGACCTGGCGGACACCAAGAGCATGGATGAGATAGTCGACCGCTACCATTACGGGCGCGATACTCACAGGCGCAAGATCGCCTTCCTGAAGGACGGTCTGCACAAGCGAATGATGACTCTCGATTTGTCTGGCGAGACAAATTTGTCGTACATTTACTACAAAAGTGAAAAAATAGCTGATGAAAACGGAGATAAGAGACATCACTTCATGTTGTACAGAAACGGGCTGACGAATTACATGGAGGAGACCCTCAAACCTGAGGGACCGAAGCGGGAGGAGTACGCCTCCGAGTCGCCGCTCGACGAAAACGGCATATTCACCACTACGACAAAGGGCAGCGGGCGCGAATTAAAGCGCTCCTTCTGGATTGAGTTTATCAGCGACGATTACTCCGAGCTGCATTTATGCGACCCGTATTACTGCTCGGATTACGATGGTTCGACAGTTGCGCCCAGCGAGCCCGCGAGTAATGTCGAGGATCAAGCGAACGGTTACGTCATAATCGCGAAGGCCGAGCTAAGATCCCTTGATGAGAAAAAAGAGGATAAAAAGGAGAGCGCCGATATCACTAGCCGCAACAGGCAGTTGCAGGAGCAGCGCGTAGAGTGGAGGAGGAAAGGCTTCTGTCAGCACTGCGGGGGCGCGTTCAGCAGGTTCTTCAAGAAGTGCAGGAACTGCGGCAGACAGAAGGATTATTGATAATATAACTTTCTGGACGAGATCACATCCTGAATACAGCCGGCTACGCTGTCCTCGACGGCGTAGCCGGCCGTTGCGTATACGAAAACGCCCTCGCGGTTGAGGAGGGCGTTTTTTGGTCTCGGTTCTGTTTTTACTTAAAGCCTACAGGTTTTGTCCAGTCGCACATGTCCTTTGCTTTTGCTTTCGCTTTTTCGAGGACGTCGCCAGTGAATCTTGGGTTTATCTTTTGGGCTATGGCTGCGGCCATGTCTATCGTGCTCGCGGCGTTTTTCTCCCAGTCCGGGTCGCCGCGGAAGTCGCGGAGTACGTCGTACGTGAGTGTGCCGGGCTTGTTCTCGACCAGAACCTCTCCTATCGCTCGCTCAATCTTTGCTCCCTCGTCGCCCAGGCCGAGGTACTCGAGCATCATCTTCGACGTCAAAAGCATCGCGGAGGGGTTTACCCGATACTTGTGCGCATACTTGGGGACGGAACCGCTCGACGGCTCGAAGAGGGCGGTGTTCTCGCCTATGTTGCCGCTCGGGGCGAAGCCGAGCCCGCCTGTCAGCTGGCTCGCCTCGTCGGAGAGGATATCCCCGAACACGTTGCTCGCGACTACCACGCTGTAGTCCTGCGGGTTCTTGATGAGCCACATCGCCGTGGCGTCGGCGTTCTCCTCGATGCCTTTGATGCCGTACTGCTCGTATTCCTTAGCTATTTCGAGGAATATTCTTTTCATCATGCCGTCCGTCTGGCGGATCACGTTCGCTTTATTGCCGCAATGAACGGTCTTGCGGCCCGTAGTTTTTGCGTACTCGAACGCGGCGCGGATGATCCTCTCGCAGCCCTCCTTCGAGAAGACCCTCCAGGAGACGGCGACCTCGCTGCTCTTTTTGAAGCGCTCCATGCCGGGGTGCATGTCGAAGTGCTCCTTCGGCAGCGGACAGAACTCCACAGCCGCGTACAGATCCTCGGTGTTCTCGCGGAACATCACTATGTCGATTTTCGGGTCTCCCTTGAGGGGCGTGCCGATTCCGGGCAGGGTCTTGGCCGGGCGTAGGTTGATGTAAAGGTCGAACAGCTGCCGCATTTGAAGTATGGCGGACTTGAAGCCCTTGACGCCAGCCTTCGACGTTATGGCGGCCATCAGCGTGGCATCTGTGTTTTTTATAGATTCTATCGTCTCTGGCGGGACAGTGTTGCACCTCGGGTCGCCCTCGCCAAACTTCGCGATCGACTTCTCCCACATGCACCAGCCCAGATCGGCCCTCACCCAGTCTATTGGAAGGTTCATGGCCTCTAGGACAAGCAACGCGCCCTCCATCATATCAAAGCCGGAGTCGTCGCCGGACATATAACAGACCTTGTAGCGATCCTTATTCTCTCGTACCTTCATAACATCGCGAAACATAAAAAGACCTCCCAGTTTGTTCGCCGCCGGGAGGCTCCTAAAACGATAAGCGCCCGGCAGACGTTAAATTGTAAAAATGCCGTTCTTTCCGTCCTTCCCGGTGAACAACCCGGACACCACGTTAAAACGAAGAACCCTTAAATCAGGGTCGTTCACTCCCTCGGGGAACTGCTCTTTCAGCTCGTCCGTCCAAATCCGCTTTCTGGATACGAGATCATCGAGGATGGCGATCTCCCCCCACAGGCGGAATTCGGCCTTTGCCCGCTGTGAATAACCAAAAACCGCCGCCTTGTTGTCCTTTACAAGCTCGATTATCTTGCTCGACTCGAGCGACGTACTGAACCACAAAGTCTCGACGCCCTCATAGACCAGAGGCATCATCGCTCTTACGTTAGGGTGCCCATGGCTGCCGTTCGTGGCGAGAAACACCGTTTTTGTGCCCGACAACAGCTTCTCCGCCTTCGTGCGCGCTTCTTTCTGGGAAAGTGCGCTCTCGTTATCACTCATGCTAATCCCCTCCATGCATATATCATTGTGAGGAATTTTAGCACAAAACAAAGCGAGGGATATACAAAAATACCTAACCCAACATATAAGTCATCTGTTTACTGGGTCAGGCGAGCCCCAGAGATTTTTTGACGTGAGGGATAAGACCGCCGTCGTTCACCAATCCCTGCACGAACTTCGGGTATGGCGGGAACTTTACCTCGCGTCCGCCTGCTTTAATGACGCCGAGGTCAAAGTCGATCTCGATTTCATCGCCGTTTTTGACGAGGTCTTGCGCCTCCGCGCTTATGAGGATGGGCAGCCCCTCGTTGAGGCAGTTTCGATAATGAATGCGGGCGAAGCTTTTCGCTATTATCGCGCCGAGCTCAAGCTCCTTGAGGCAGATCGCCGCCTGTTCGCGGCTGGAGCCGCAGCCCCAGTTTTTGCCGGCCACTATTACGTCGCCGGGTTTTACGTTCTTCGCGAAATCCGGGTCGAGATCCTCCAGGGCATACTGGGCCATGTCGGCCCGCTCCTTCACTGTGTAAGTGTATTTGCCGGCGAATATGACGTCTGTGTTGACGTCGTCCCCGTACTTCCAGACCCTGCCTTTTATCTTCATGCTAAAACGCCTCCCTGGGGTCGGAGAGCTCGCCTTTGATCGCGCTGATAGCGACAGTGTACGGGCTCGCTAGGTATATGAAGCTGTCCTTGTTGCCCATGCGCCCCTTGAAGTTCCGGTTCGCGGTGCTGACGCAGACCTCGCCCGGGGCGAGCGTACCCATGTGGGCGCCGAGACACGGCCCGCAGCCGGAGTTGCAGATTATGCAGCCCGCGTCCAGGAGCGTCTCGATAGTCCCGTCGCGTATGGCCTCGCGGTAGATGTTCCACGACGCCGGGATCACTATCGTTCGCACCGCGACTTTTTTGCCCTTCAAAACGGAGGCGGCCTCTCTCAGATCCTCGAGCCTCCCGTTCGTGCAGCTTCCGAGGAACGCCTGGTCGACCTTCGTTCCTTTTACCTCGTCGATCGACGCGTAGTTGTCTACCGTGTGGGGCTTTGCCACTCCGGGAGCGATATCCCCAAGGTCGTAGGAGAGCTCTTTCGCGTAAACCGCGTCTGGGTCGGCCCACAGCGCCTCCCAGTCCTCAGTTTTCTCCCTGTTTTTTATATAATCGAGCGTCTTCTGATCTGGCGCGCAGACCGCGTTCTTGGCCCCCATCTCTATTCCGAGGTTACAGAGCGTCATGCGGCCGGCAATGCTCATGTCCGTGATGCCGCTTCCATGGAACTCGACGCTCATATAGTCCGCGCCGTCCGATTTTACGTCGCCCATCGCCTTCAGGATGAAGTCCTTCGGCGTGACGCCTTTTTTGAACTTGCCGGAGACGTTTATCTTCATGCTCTCCGGTACCTTGAACCATATTTTGCCAGTCGCCCATGCGGCGGCCATCTCGCTGCGCCCTATGCCGGTTGCGAACGTCCCGAACGCCCCATAAGTGCATGTGTGACTGTCGCTGCCTATGACTACGATCCCTGGCAGGGCGAAGCCCTCCTCGCAGAACTTTTGGTGGCAGACTCCTCCGGCGCTTGTGACGTCGAAGAAGTGCGGCGCGCCCTGCTCGGCCATGAACTCGCGCGCCTCCTTGTGGTTGACGGCGTGGTCGCTGGACGGGGCTGGTACGCCGTGGTCGAGTATGACGACGAGTCGCTCCGGCTTCCAGACGTTTTTGACCCCGATTTTTTTGAACGTGCGCGAGATCGGCCCGGTGTTGTCGTGGCTCATGCAGAAATCGGGCTCGACCGTGACGACCTCGTTCGCGCGCGCATTGTACCCCGCGGCCCTGCCGAGGGCCTTTTCAGCAACCGTATATCCCATTTTTTTCATCCGCTCTTCTGTGCCTTGAGATATGGGATCAGACCGCCGGCGGTCATGATGTCCCTCTCGAGGTCGCTCACCGCGTCGCCGTGGAAAAGCGCGCCGCTCGTCTCGTCCTCGATCGTGCCGGTATCCATCTCGACCGCGAGCGAGTCTCCGTCCTTTATCTTGCCGGATTTTATGGCGTCCGAGAGGCCTTTGACGAATAGCACCGGGTAGCCGTTGTTGATGGCGTTGCGGTAGTAGATGCGGGAACAGGTCTCGGCCAGTATCGCAGGGACTCCCGCTTCCTTCAGGCAGTATACGGCGTGCTCGCGGCTCGACCCGCACCCGAAATTTTTGCCGGCCACCACGAAGTCGCCCGGCTTTACCTGCTTCGCGAAGCCCTCCTTGCCGGGATAGTACTCGAACGATTACTGCGGCATGTTTTTGGGATCCGTCTCCGCGAGGTATTTGTTGTGGTAAATAAGGTCGGTGTCCACGTCGTCCGAGAACACCCACGCCCGTCCCTTCAGCGCATTGCTCATGCTATTTTCCCCCTTAACAAAGGATGTCGCGAGGATCTGTGATGACGCCCCGCACAGCGGTCGCCATAGCCGATGCCGGGCTCATGAGGTACGTGTGGCTGCCCTTGCCGACTTTGCCGATGAAGTTGCGGTTTGTCGTGGAACAGCCAACGTCGCCGGACGGCAGCGCACCGTAGTGCTCGGCCGTGCAGAGCGCGCACGTAGGGTTCGTGAAGACGACGCCCGCCTCTATGAACTTTTCGATAAAGCCCTCCTTCGCGCACTTCGCCATGACCTCCCTCGTCGCCGGGGTGATTATCGCGCGCACAGAGGACGAGACCTTGAAGCCGCTTTTTTTCAGAACCTCGAACGCCGTCGCGACGTCCTCGAAACGCCCGTTGGAGCAGCTCCCGATGTGAACCTGATCAACAGCCTCTCCAGATGCCTCGCGGACAGTCTTCACGTTGTCGGGCGCGTCCGGGCAGGAGACCATCGGCTCGAGCTTCGAGACGTCGTACTTGCGCACCTCGCAGTATGGAGCGTCCGGGTCTGGCGTTATCTCTCTCACGCGATCCCTCACGGCCTGGCCGTTCGCGCCCGCGCGCTCCACGAGCCATTCGAGCGCCGGCCCGTTCGGGATAATGAGGCCGATCTTGCCGCTCATCTCCGTCACCATCGAGCAGAGGGTGATGCGCTCGGCGAGCGAGCTTCTTTCGATGACGTCCCCGAGGAACTCCACCGCTAGGAAGTCCATGCCCCCTGCGCCGAGGTCTCCGACCAGGAGCGTGAGGAAGTCTCTCATGTAGACGCCGCAGCCGAATTCGCCCGTTGCTTCGATCTTCATCGTCTCCGGTACGCGAAACCAGTTCGTCCCGTTGAGCCACGAGGCCGCGATGTCTGTGTTGCCGACGCCGGTGGCGAAAGCTCCAACCGCGCCTAAGAGGTTCATGTGGCTGTCCGTGCCGAGGATGACGTCGCCCGGCTTTACATAGCCGTTCTCCAGCAGCACGTGCTGGCCTATGCCCCAGTTGATGTCGAACACCTTGTCGATGCCCTGACGCTTCGCGAACTCGCGGATGATCTTCTGGTTGTTCGAGACCTTCTCGGAGTGAGACGGCGCCTGAAGGTCGAACGTGAACGCTATCTTCGACGGATCCCAGACGCGCCCCTTATTGTCCGTGATGTCGTCGAACTGGAGCGTGCAGTTCGCCCCGCCGAAGTCGCGCGCCGTCGAGAGGTCTATGGCGCACCAGACCCTGTCGCCGACCTTGACCTCCCCGCCGGACGCGCGATCCATAATTTTCATTATCGCGGTCTTGCCCATGTCGTTATCCCTCCCTGAAATTTGACGAAAAAGCTACTCTGCATTTATGCCTCTGTCAATAAATCATGCACTTTATTATTTCATGCCCAGGAAACTCTTTATGCTCTCGAAGTTCATGAAGTCCGCTTTGTTCACGAGCACGCCCTCCGGACTGCGAAGAGTCCCGTCGCCCTCGTGGGCGTGGTTTGCGATTATGTGCCCTATCGCGGTGCCGCATCCGTTTCGCAGCGCTATGACCGTCCCGGAGAACGGGTGGCGGAGGTCGCGCCCCATCTGCGACTTCACTGTCTTCCCGTCCGGCGACTTCTCGTACTCGACGAGCTTGCCGACGTCGTGCAGGAGCGCGCCAGCCACCAGCAGGTCGTTGTCCATTTCGAATTTCCCGTCCTTTGCGTAGAGCGAGTTGAACTCGTCCATCGCGAGCTTTGCCATCCTTGTCACGCCTCTGACGTGAGTGAGGTATGACGCAGGGCAGTCCGGTATCAGGAGCGTGAACGGAATTTTGTCCATGTCCTCCGGTGTCCAGCCTCCAGTCGAAAGCGCGTCCTCGTAGCTCGCCAGCGTCTTCTCCTGAAGTTCCTTGTCGCCAATCCACTCTATCTCTGGCAACAGCTGCCTTATTTTCTTCCTCATCGGTTCGATCCTCCCCATTTTGCCGTTTTGCTCACGTTTACCGCTGCTGCATGGCAACGGCGCCCATCAGCGTCTTGTAAATTCTCTCTATGTGTCTTGTCGCGGCCCCAGATGCCATCTCCACGTCATGATCCAGTATCGCCTCGTACAGATTTTCGTGCTCGCTCACGAAGGCCAGCTTGTCCTCGAGAGCGCCGTATATCATCCCGTGAGTCGCCATTATAAGGTTGAACTCCATCCTCACGATGTTGACGAATATAAAGTTGTGCGTCGCCTCCGCCATCGCCAGGTGAAAGTCGAAGTCCGACTGGGCTCTGTGCGACGGCTCGTCCAGATCCTCCCGCGTCGACGAGAGCACGCGCCTTATCTTCGTGATGTCCGTGGGAGACGCCTTGCGCGCCGCCTCGCCGGCGATGGCCGGGTCGAGCACCCTGCGCGCCTCCATGAGTTCGAGCACCGCCGACCCCTCCAGCGGCAGAGAGTTCGCATTGCCCTGAAACATTCGCGGGTGGCGCACGAAACGTCCCTTGCCAGGCAGGCACTCGATAAGCCCGAGAAGCTCGAGGACGCTGAAAGCCTCCCGAAGCGAGCTGCGACTTACCCCGAGCTCGTCGATCAACCTTCGCTCCGGCGGCAGCGGGTCGCCATAGGCAAGCTCGCCCCGCGATATGGCGGCCTTTATGGCGTCCACCACCTTCTCGTACTTCCTCGTTCCTTTTGTCGTAGTCTCCATCCAGAGAGACGCCCCCTATGGTCTGATCAGCATACCTTATACAGCAAATCCTGAAATTTAGCAATAGGGAAAATGTCTTGAAATAAGGAATAATGAAGTCTCAAGGGTCGAAGGTTTACAGATGGCGCTGTTGAATATTGGTCAGGCCAGTTGTTAAAATGCCGTCTCCGCGAGTTTATCCAGAGTTCCGAGCGGTGAAATAAAGAGCTCTCCGCTCGGAACTCGTTTAACTCAGAAGAACGACGAAATGAATATAAAAAGAATCGCGATTGGGCTGACGTATTTCACAGTCAGTTTCAGCCAGAGTTTTGCCAGAGGGCTTTTGATATTGGCGGCATCGACGAAGTTGTCGATTCCCCAGACCCAGCCGACGAAAACAGCTATGCACAGCGCGCCGAGCGTCAGGAGATAGTTGTTCTCGATGAGGTCGATCGTGTTGAAAACTGAGTCGCTGAATATGCAGATCACGCCTACTACGGTCATGATCGATATCGTGACGGCGAGGGCTTTTCCCCTCGTCATGGAATACTGATCCATGAGCTGCCCAACGACTGCCTCGGCGACGCCAGCTGAGGACGTGACCGCCGCGATGTAGAAGCCGATGTAGAAGAGGACGCCAAGCGCTCTGCCCCCGGATATTTGGGTGAAGACGTTTGGCAGGGCTATGAACGTGAGTCCCGGTCCGGCGGTGGGCGCTACGCCGCTCGCGAACAGCACCGGGAAAATCATGAAACCGGCCATCAGACCGGCGCACACGAGGGCGGTGCAGATCACGGCCGCGCACTTGCCTATGTTCTCGCCCGTGTTTTTAATATAACTGCCAAACACTAAAGACGCGAGCATGGCGATGCCTATCGCGAAAAACGCCTGTCCAAGGGCTGTTTGAAGCGAGCCGAGCGTAAATTTGGACAGATCCGGTTTTATGAGGAACAAAACGCCTTCGCCCGAGCCCGGCAGACTGAGCCCCGCTCCGATCAACACTATCATGATGACCCCGAGCATGGGGAGCAGTATCTTCGTTAAACGCTCCACGCCGCTTCTGACGCCGCCGCTTATTATAGCGGCGTTTATCGCGACGTTGATTATGGCGAACAGCGTTACCTGTTTGCGGTCGGCGATAAAAGTCCCGAAAAATTCGGCGACCTCCTCCGGGTTCATCCCGACGAAGCTGCCGGATCCTGTCGCGACCACATACTTCAGTATCCAGGCGTATATCGGGAGCGTGTATGAGATGATCAACACTGCCGCGGCCAGATGCGCGTACCCGCCGAGCGGCCACTTTGTTCCGGGCGCGAGTTCCTCATAGGCCCGCACGGCGGTTTTCTGTGTCCTGAACCCCATAGCTATCTCCGCTGTGAGGAGCGGCGCGCCGATTACGACGATTATGGCTACGTAAGCTATCAAAAACAACGCGCCGCCGTTATCGCCCAACACAAAGGGGAAACGCCAGATGGAGCCGACGCCGACCGCGAAACCGATGGCGGTCATGAGAAATCCGTATACTGAACTGAAGGCGTTTCCGCTATTTTTTGAATCCACAGGTATCCCACCGTTCATAATTGGTATCGAGTTTTCACGCGTAAATATATCCAGGCGTCAACTGTATAGCTTGTCCTCGCAGGTTCTGTAACAGCACTCTGTCGGCGTAATGCCGAGTTTCTGCGCCTTGTTGAGGTTTTCCCTGGTGCTCGCCGGCAGCAAGTCTTCAATTTTCTTTATGAGGGACTCCCACGTTCCGTCGTAGAGATATTCCTCCGCTCCGCACATGACGCCAGCGGCGTTGTGCCACCACTCGGCCTGAAAGATGATGTTCCGCGCCGCCAACAGCTTCGATATGCGGATCTCCTCCTCCTGCGATGACGCCCGGAGCTGGTTGTTCGCCGATCCCCAGATATATTTGCATTTCAGGTTCGGGATATTGCCGTCGTGAATGATGCCGCCTATCGCGCAGGGGCAGAGTATGTCTACGTCCATCTCTATGACCTCATCGACCCCGACGGACTTGATATCATGGCCCGGGTGCTCTTTTATGAACCTCCGCGCCGTCTCTGGGTTGATGTCGGCTATATAGAGCTTCACTCCCTCGTCGAGCAGATGTCCGCCCATGTGCCACCCGACGGCCCCTAGCCCCATCAGGGCTACGGACTTCCCATCGAGGCTGTCAGTCCCCTCCTTGAACTTCACGGCCTGTTTCATGGTAAGGTATATGCCGTAAGCCGTCGGTTTGCCGGTCTCGCCGGTCTTCGCGGTCGGGGCGCCAGTGTATTGGACGGAATACCCCTCGCGGAACATTACGCTCGACATCTCCGTAGGGAAGTTCATGTCCGGGCCAGTCATGTCACGGCAACTGTCGAGCGCATACCCCAGAAACCCCATAATTCGCATGTTATCGAGGTCTAGCGGCCCCATCTGCACCGTCGCCTTGCACCCTCCGAAGGCGAGATTGCAGGCGATGTTCTTGAAGCTCATTCCGCGCCCGAGGTTCAGACCGTCGATGATGACCTCGATCTCCTCCTCCTCCGGCTCGTGCCGGCGAATGCCGCCTGCCATTATGGAGTGGCTTTTGTTGTTGATCCCGAGCCTGCGGCTGTGCTCGTGCATCATGTAGCGGATGTCGTATTTTTCGTAGTAGTGGGCGTCGATGCCGAAGTGCTTTCCGGCCCGCATCAGACCGATGACCTCCTCCAGGTATCCCGAGAGATCATGGCGCTTGTACAGGTCGTAAACCTGCTTCGTGTTCAGGTAGACCGCGTCCTCCGTGAAGATTCCGTCGAGGTAGAAATCCCTGTTGTAGCGCGAGAAGTCAAAATCCCTCTCCCACTCCCTGGCCGCGTACAGCCTGACGTTGCCGCTCTTGAAGTCAGACCTGATTTTGAGCGTGGTCAGACCTTCGGCTTTCAACGGTGTGAACAGACTCTTCATTCGTTTTGCCCCCCTCTTGAGTTTTTGTTGATTATCTTTCGATCCACCAAAAAAGCAGGGTTCCTTTTCAGGATCCCTGCTTCACAAACTGGAATTTGAGCTCAAGTCTTACCTCGCCGGAAGAACTTCGAAGCGACTTTTCGCGCAGATCCCAGGTGAAGCGGGATCCGTGCCGGTAAAGGAGAACCGTGTGACTTGACTATAGACTTGCCCAGGATTGACGAGCGAGCTAAACTTCATGTCCCAAGACCTCCTATCTGCAAATTGAGACTCTGCCATACGATGAATCGATTTTATACGCGAATCAGGGCGATCTGTCAAGCGGCAAATAAAACCCCTGCCAAATAAAATCAACCCGTGAATTGACACTAAAAATCATAAATTACAATAATATCGTGCATATATCTATTGTTTTTAATTAAATATGGGCGTATACTGAAGATATGACGGAGGGTGGGTTGATGATGGCTGGTGAACGCAAAAAAATCATACTTGTGGACGATACGCCAATTGTCCTGAAGCTGGCGAGGAACACCCTCATGGGCAAGTACGACGTCTTCACCGCCCCCAGCGCCGACAAGCTGTTTCTTTTGTTGAACCAGGTCTTGCCGGATCTCGTCCTGCTTGACGTTCTCATGCCCGGTCTGGACGGCTACGAGACGATAAAAAAACTAAAGGGCGACCCGATGACGGCTGATATCCCCGTCATCTTTCTGACGTCCAAATCCGATGCGGGGAGCGAGTTCGAGGGTCTTTCACTTGGCGCGGTGGACTACATCGTGAAGCCATTTTCACCTCAGCTCCTGCTCAAGCGGGTGGATCTGCACATGCTCGTGGAGACTCAGAGAAAGGATCTAGAGGAGCTGAACGATAACCTTCAAGTCCTCGTCGAGAAAAAGACGGCGTCTATCCTGGAGCTTCAGAGGGCTGTCCTTATGACTATGAGCAACCTTGTGGAGTGCAGGGACGACGTCACTGGAGAGCATGTCGAGCGGACGGAGCTCTACCTGCGTTTTCTCGTCGCCGAGATGCTCGAGCGCGGTTTATACGCGGAACAGCTCGGCTCATGGGGCATGGAGCTGTTTTACCAGTCCGCTCTGCTGCACGACGTAGGAAAGATCGCCATCCGCGACATCATACTCCTCAAACCCGGCAAATTGACGGCCGCAGAGTTCGAGGAGATGAAAAAACACGCTCTTTTCGGCGAGGCAATCATCGAGAAAATACAGAGCAGCTCACGCGAGAACATGTTCCTGACGCACGCGAGGATCATGGCCGGGACGCACCACGAGAGATGGGACGGAAAGGGTTATCCGCGCGGGCTCTCTGTGTACGACATCCCGCTTCAGGGGAGGATGATGGCGATAGTCGACGTTTACGACGCGCTCGTCTCGGAGAGGCCATACAAGAAGGCTTTTTCCCATGAGGAGGCGATCAGGATAATCGAGGAGGGAGCGGGCAGCCAGTTCGACCCGGTGCTGGCTCCTGTTTTTGTCGACGCGTCCGCGCGATTCGCCGCGGGCGTCGTTTTACATTCGGCCTGACGCAGGCTCGCGCTCTCGAAAATATGGCCGCGATAAATATCAAGACGATAATCCGCGCGAACAGAGCTCAGCTCGCTTTTGTCTTTCTCGCGTTTTCAATGATGGCGGCGGCGAGTTCTCTGTTCGTGAGCGGCATCGTCGAAAAACAAATTCTCTCGAGCGCCAAGCGGGCTCTCGCCACGGCTGAGGCGTTGATCTCGTCGAACTTCAACGAGATAGAGATCATCACGATGAACGCCTCGTTCTCCATCCTCGACAGATTGGAGGACGGGGAGACGCAGGAGGATATCCGCGATTATATAACCGAATACTCAGTGTGGCTCTCGAAGTACGCCGGCGGCAAGTTCGGAGTTCTTTGGCTTTTGGGCTATATCAGGGGCGAGTTGTTCTCGGGCGCCGGCTGGAATCCATCGGGCGAATTCAAGCCTCTGGAGCGCCCGTGGTATGTCGAGGCAATAAAAGGCGACGATGACTCCGTCGTCTTCACGAAGCCGTATCACGACAGGATGACGGGAAAGCTCATCGTGTCTGCGGCGAAGGTTCTGCGCGGGTCGAGGGGCGAGAATTACGGGGTGCTCGCCATGGACATAGACATGACCGCGATATCCAATTACGTCAGGGGCCTTCAATTCAACGACGGGGGCTACGGATTTCTGCTCGACTCCAATCGCGTCGTCATAGCGCCCCATGACGTCCCCCAGCCCATCTGGCAGCTCGGAGAATTTATACAATCGAGCGAGAATGATATGTCGGGCGGCGTGTATCCCATGACCATGAAGGACGCCTCAGGCGACACTCTCGTAGTCGTCTGCGTGAAGATGGAAAACGGATGGTACATAGGAATAGCTACGCCCACAGACAGCTATTATCGCGACGTTTACCTGATGATGCTGATACTTTCGGTTTTGGGCGCGATATTCATGCTGGTGCTGAGCGGTTTTTTAATTCGCCTCAGCATCGCTAAAATGCGATCGGACGAGGAAAACAAAAGCAAGTCGTCCTTTCTCGCCAGGATGAGCCACGAGATACGCACGCCGATGAACTCCATCCTCGGCATGTCGGAGCTGATTAAACGTCAGCATATCTCAAAACAGGTTCACGAGTACATCTCGATCATCAGCCAATCCGGCGAGACCCTCCTCGCCATAATAAACGACATACTGGATTTTTCAAAGATAGAGTCGGGCCAGATGAGGATAGACCCGAGGAAATACCACGTCTCGTCCCTGATCAACGATCTTATCAACGTAGTTCAAATGAGGGCTGCGGATAAACGGATAGACTTTTTCGTGAACGTCGACTGCAACATTCCCTCGGAGCTCGTTGGCGACGATGTTCGAGTCCGTCAGGTAGCGCTGAACCTGCTCACTAACGCCGTAAAATATACCAAAGAGGGGTTCATGTCGCTGGAAGTCTCTCTCGGCGCGGTATCGGAGCATGATCTGGAGCTGGTCTTCAACGTGCGGGACAGTGGCGTTGGAATAAAAAAAGAGGACATGGACAGGCTGTTCGTCGATTTTTCCCGGCTCGGCCCAGCTTACACGGAGCGAATAGAAGGCACCGGGCTTGGCCTCGTCATATCCAGGAGCTACTGCAAACTCATGGGCGGCGATATCTCCGTAACGAGCGAGTACGGCGTCGGTTCCACGTTTTCAGCGACTATGATCCAGAAGTTCGAGGACGACAAAAAGATAGCTTCGGTGGAGGATCCGGAGCGAAAGCGGGTGCTTTTCTACGAGGCCCGTTCAAGTCACTACAAATCGATCGTCTCCGCCATGAGTTGCCTTGGCCTCCATCCGGTCTACTCGCGCAGCCTGACGGAGTTCATGAACGAGCTCAGGGAGGGCGAGTATGATTATGCGTTCATCTCGTCGGAGCACTACGCGGATTGTGTGGACACTATCAAGAAACGAAACCTGCCGGTTCATCTTGTGATAATGGTCGATCTGGGCGAGGTCTCGACGTTCAGGGATGTCGACAGCATAACGATGCCCCTTTACTCCGTCTCGATCGCAAACGTGCTCAACGGCGTCGTGGCGAACGGACTGAATCGCCGCGATTCCTCGGGGCAATTCTCCGCGCCCTCCGCGAGGGCTCTGATAGTGGACGACTTTTCGATAAACCTGAGAGTGGCGAAGGAGTTGGTGGCGCAGGCCGATATGGAGGTCGACACGTGCCTCGGCGGGGACGAGGCGATAGAGCTCGTGAAGAACAACTTCTACGACATAGTGTTTATGGATCATATGATGCCCGGCATGGACGGAATCGAAACGACAGCGGCCATTCGAAAGATGGGAGAGCGCGACGAGTATTACAGCCGCCTGCCCATAGTTGCGCTCACGGCCAACGCCATAGCCGGCCAGAGGGAGATGTTCCTGCGGAGCGGGATGGACGACTTTCTGGCAAAACCCATAGAGATGCAGAAACTTGTCGGCATTTTAAAAAAATGGATACCGGAGGAGAAGCGTGTCGATGTCAATTTAACTGAGAGCGACGGCGTGCCCGACGGGGCGGCGGAGATCGAGGCAGATGGTCTGGATGTCGCGGCCGGGCTGAAAAACGTCGGCGCCGACGTAGCGGTCTATAAGGACATACTCCTCGACTATTGCAGGGACGCGAACGATACCGCGGTTCAGATGAAGCGCTCCGAGACGGAGGGAGACGCCGATCGCTACGTGATCCTGGTTCACTCCCTGAAAGGCGCGTCGCTGAGCGTCGGCGCGTTGGGCCTCGGGCAATCGGCGGCGTTGCTGGAGGAGAGCGTGAAAACGGGAGGGTTGAAGGCACTGCGCGACAGGACGGACGCGCTGTGGGAGGAACTGCGCCGTCTTACCGGCGCCATATACGCCGCCCTGGCGTGGGAGTCGCGCGAGTTGGTGACTGGAAAAGCGCGGGCTGGCGTTTTGTTGGAAAATTCGCAACTGGAATTGCTGAAGGACGCTCTTCTCAATATGGACGTCAAAAAAATAAACGAGATGTTGTCAAAATATCTCGCCATGCCCCTCGACAGCAGGACAAAAAACTTGGTCTCCAACATAGAACAGGATGTCCTTATGTTCGAATACGAGAAGGCGGTGGAGAAGATAAACCTTCTCAATTCTTAAATTATGGTTCCTGCGTCAGCACCTCGTCGCCAAGCGGTACGGACAGTTCCTGCCCTATGCGGAGCACGTTGGGATTATCAAGATCGTTGACCTTCGCCAGAAGGGTCCAGGACGATCCCTCGCCATAGAGCCTCTTAGCTATTATCCAGAGGCTTTCGCCTCTGTTTACTCTGTATGATTGGTTGATCGTTAGCCCGCGCAAGTCCACATCGTTCACGCCTGGAATCTCCCACAGCGACTGCTCGACGAGGTAGCGGACGTAGAGGTTAGGTATCGTGCCTGTCGCCTTGATTGTGTTGCCGCTCCGCTCTACGACGACCTCTATTCTGCCGATATCCCCGCCAGTCGACGCTTTCTTGCGCGTGAACCCAATGCTGTACAAATCGTCCGCCCCGGCCATTTCAGGGATTGTTTCCGTCACAGTGGGGCCTGGGACGTAAACCATGTCCTTTGTGATGGAGTCATACTCGTAGTGGAAGCGTCCCGCGTAATTCTGGACTGCCATAGGGCCCCTCAACCACTCCTGAATTAAGTTGTAGCCACTCGCTCCGCCCCAGCCCACAAGACAGAGCAGAACCAGGGCGCAGGCGCACTTTGCCAGCATCGCAATTTTATGGCGCATGATCGCCGAGGAGGGGGATTTGGATATGCTCTGCATAAAGAGAGCGGTTCGCTTCAGCATCGGGTTGCCGGGTTGCAGTTCGCTCGCCCGGTTCCAGAGATCCTTCGCCTTCTCATATTTGCTCTGTTGGAAGTATATGCGGGCCAAAAGATCCATCGCCTGCGGGTTTTGCGATCTCTCCCTGAAGATCAGGCGAAACAGGAGCGTCTCCGCTTTAAAAATGTCCATGTTCCAAGCGATGTATTGGGCGCGCCAGATTATAGCGGACTCCACAAGCGACGCCACGGCCTTGATCTTCTGGATACCGTCCATGATCTCCTCTGTGTGAACGCCAAGGCCATTATCCTCGCTCTGCGGCAGTTTTACATCGGATGGAACATTGTGGTGTCTTATGCGCTCAACCAACGTCCTCTACCTCCGTTGCGGCGTCCTTTTTCTTCGTGCGCGGCGCCTTTTTGGGCCTCTCGACATTGAGCGGTTTCTTTGTAGCCTCGACTGTACCGGGTTTCTCTACGGCGGCATCAAGCTGACCGGCGGTCTGTTTAGCGCCCTCGCCGGCCAGAACCGCGCGACCCATGACGACCTCGCCGATCTGAATGATTTCGCCGTGGAGCGTGATTGTCGGTTTTATCGTCTCGACGACCTGATCTCTGGTGATGTCCGGCATATCGCGGACTTCGACGATCTTCGCCTCGTTCTTGGACGGTATCGTGCCGATGTGGTCGACTATCTCCACCCCGCTCTCGGCCATGGATGTCCATACGCTTTCGAGCGAGTAGAGGGCTTCTTTGACCTCCTTCGGCACACGCGAGAGCCCGTCGATTTTGCGCCTTATGCGCCATACGCCGGTGCTGAGGTCAACCAGAAAGCTGGCCATTCCGACCTTTTCGTCGCTTTCGGCCCTTTCGGTTCGGGAGAGAGTGGGTTGAATAAGCTGAATCAGCTCCTCCAAAAGGTCTAGATGTTCCTTTGAGAACTCCGGCTCAGGCAGCCGGAATATCTTCGGAAACCACAACTGTGTCAGTTTTGTCTTGAGCGACTGTCTCAATCGATCACTCCCTCTTGAGCGCGGAGCAAAAGCAAAAATATTTTTACTCTTCACGTTACGGTCATAGTTTCGTCGATTTATCGAATATGTGCAAGGGGTATCACGCAAAAAAACTATTTTTGTCCAGAGGATAAATTATTTATAGTTTGTGATTTGTGCTATCATTTCCCGTGTTTGCAGAGCATAAAAAGATCAGGGGACGATAGGAGACAGGGCAGATGAGCGTACCAATTAAGAATATAGGCATTATTACGGCCGGGGGAGACTGCGGGGGGCTGAACGCCGTCGTGCGCGGCGCCGCTAAAATAGCGCTGGCGAACGGGATGGGGGCGTACATCATTCCGAACGGCTACGCCGGGCTTTATAACCTCGTAGATATGGAAAGGCTCACAAGGCTCGACGAGGAGCGGGTCGACCACGTCAACTCGACGTTCGCCGGCTCCGAGGCCGGGCACTCCCGCGTGAAGATATCGAAGATCGAAAATCCGGACAAGTATAAGCGCATCTTAGTCGGCCTGAAGAAATTCGACATAGGCGGGCTCGTGATATCCGGTGGCGACGACACAGGCAGCGTTCTGGTCGACTTGGCCGACAACGGCATCCCGTGCGTCCACGCTCCGAAGACGATGGATCTCGACCTCCAGACCTACTCGGTCGGCGGCGACTCCGCCATCAACAAGATCGCCCACATAGTCGAGGAGATAAAAACGACGGGTCGCACACACAATCGGATCATGATCGTGGAGGTCTTTGGGCGCTACACTGGGCACACCGCGTTTCGCGGGGGCATAGCCGCCGACGCTGACTGCATACTCATACCGGAGATACCGGTCGACTTCGACGAGGTCTACAACCACATGAAGCGCTACTATATGAGGCGCATACTTCGCAGCGACGTGAAATCCGGCACTTACAGCATAGTCGTGGCGGAGGGCATCAAGAGCGAGGGCGGCGACCTCTTCACGGAGGATGGTTCGAAGGACGCGTTCGGCCACACGAAGCTCGGCGGAGCGGCGAAGCACGTCCGTCACGCCCTTGAGCTTCGAATGAAGTCCGACGGAGAGATAAAGGAGTTTATGAAGGCCTGTGGCATGTACGTCGAGGGTGTGCTCGAGTACCCTGAGATACGCGAGGTGACCCCGGGCCACCTTGTGCGTTCCGGCTCGACCGGCGCCTACGACGTCAACTTTGGCAAGGAAGTGGGGGCGGCGGCTGTCATGTTGTTGATGAAGGGCGTCTCAGGCGTGACTGTCTATCAGGTGTTCGACGGAGAGATACGCTACATGCCGACAAGCTTCGCGATCACCCCGCGCCCAGTCAGTATCAAGATGGTGTCGTTCTACGAGCAGATGGACATCTGTTTCGGCCGCCAGTCTGTCTCGTTCGAGCCTGTTTGTTTCGCCAACGAGGGAACGGCAGTGGAGCGCTTCCTGTAGGGATGTACGAACCCCGGCCCGGGGAAAAGACGCTTCGAGGACAGCTCGAACGCGTCACCTATAGAAACGAGGAGAACGGCTACTCCGTGTATAAAATCGACGCTGGAGTCGCCGACCTCGTGACCGCTGTCGGTCTATGCGACAACCACATGCCGGGGGAGGAACTCGAGCTCTTGGGGGACTGGGCCAATCACCCGAAGTTCGGGCGTCAGTTCCAGTTCACGAGGTGCAGGTCGCTCCTGCCGTCCACCGTCGAGGGTATAAAGCGGTATCTCGGCTCCGGCCTCGTCAAGGGCGTGGGGCCGCGTATGGCAGAGAGGATAGTCAAAACCTTTGGAGAGCGCGCCCTCGACGTCTTGGACGAAAGCCCGGACGACCTGCTCGAGATAAAAGGCGTCAGCGCGAAACTTCTGGAATCCATCAAACAGTCGTGGGAGTCGCAGAAGGAGGTTCGCTCCGTCATGCTCTTCCTTCAATCCAACGGGGTGAGCCCGAACTTTGCCGCGAAAATTTTCGCAGAGTACGGTCAGAATACGATACAGATCGTGAAGGAGAACCCATACCGGCTGGCCGACGATATTTTCGGAATAGGTTTCCTTACTGCCGACAAGGTGGCCGCTAACATGGGCCTCCCGCCGGAATCGTCCACGAGGCTCGACGCAGGGGTGCAGTACGCCCTGTCGGAGTTCACGGGGGAGGGGCACGTCTACGCGCCGAGGGACGTGCTGGCGAAACGGGCCGCTCTGTTGCTGGGCGTCGCCGAGGGCCTTGCGGACGAGGCGATAGCGAGAGCCGTGTCCGACTCCGCGCTGGTGATAGACATGATTACCCCAGATGGCGGGGAGACGCTGGAGGCCGTCTACCTGCCCACATATTACGTTGCGGAGCGGAAAAGCGCCAAAAAGCTCGCCACGCTCCTCCGCCGCGACACGCTGACAGATCTGGACGACATGGCGAACGGCATCGACATAGAGCGGGCTGTAGCATGGGTGCAGAACGTCATGAGGATAAAACTCGCCGAAAAACAGGAGGGCGCGCTGAAGCTCGCCCTGACGTCGAAGGTGATGATAATAACCGGCGGTCCCGGAACGGGAAAAACTACGCTGATCAAGGCGATAATCGGTATCCTGGGCGCGCGCAATCTCGAAATAGAGCTGGCCGCGCCGACAGGGCGCGCCGCGAAGCGCATGAGCGAGGCGACGGGGCACGAGGCTCGCACAATCCACAGATTGCTAGAGTACAATGGAAAGATGGGCGGATTCGCGAGAAACGCGGACTCGCCGCTGGAGTGCGGCCTTCTTGTCGTTGACGAGGCGTCGATGATCGACTCGGTTCTGTTTTTCCACCTCCTCCGGGCCATCCCAGACGAGACGAAGCTCATACTTGTGGGCGACATTCACCAGCTCCCATCCGTCGGCCCGGGAAACGTGCTGAAGGATCTCATTTCGTCCGGCGCGGCGCCGGTCGTCGAGTTGAACGAGATATTCCGTCAAGCAAAGGAGAGCGGCATAATAGTGAACGCCCACAGGGTGAACAGCGGTCTTCTGCCGGAGGAGCTGTCAGACGGGACGGGCGAACCTGGCGCGCCGGACGAGTTCGGCGAGCCGGCGGGACAAACCCATGACGGCGATGGTTTGAGGGACTTTTATTTTGTCACGCAGGACGACCCCGAAAAGTGCGTCCAGATAATACTGACTCTGGTAAGGGACAGGATTCCGGCGAGGTTCGGCCTCAACCCAATATCGGACGTGCAGGTGCTGACCCCGATGCACAGGGGCTCGCTCGGCGCGTCGAACCTTAACGGCGCGCTGCAGCGCGCGCTCAACCCCGACGACAGGCCCTCGATAGAGCGGGGCGGCAGGAGGTTCAAGGTGGGCGATAAGGTTATGCAGATACGCAACGACTATGAGCGCGACGTGTACAACGGGGACATAGGTTTTGTGATCCGGGCGGACGACGAAGCCGGTCTGCTCTCCGTAGACATGTACGGCCGCGAGATCGTATACGAGGCGAACGGCTTCGACGCGTTGATCCACGCCTACGCCGTATCCATCCATAAGTCGCAGGGCTCGGAGTACCCCGCCATAGTGATGCCGATCCACACCCAGCACTACGTCCTGCTGCAAAGAAACCTTCTCTACACCGGAATAACGAGGGGGAAAAAACTCGTAGTCCTCGTGGGGACAAAAAAGGCCGCCGCGATAGCAGTAAAAAACGACAAAACAAGACACAGATACACATACCTCGGAGAACGCCTGAGACAGGCGATTCTATAACATACATAAATAATAGGTTATAATATTTTGTGATACTAACTGCTTTGGGGTGGTCGAATGAATTACATTGAGGGTAAAAAAATTGAAAATGGCGAGGAATCGGGAGGGAAGCTTGGTTTCCTCACTCGATCCGTGCACGTCGGAAATGGGATAGACACTGAAACTGGGGCGATTCGTCGGCCTATCACCATGGCGAACAGCTACGCTTTGCCCTACGACCCGTCCGACCTAAACTGGAGCAGCGCGAGCGGGAACATCTACACGCGCAACGGCGGGGCGAACCAGGGGTATCTTCAGGAGAAGCTCGCGTCTTTGGAGGAGGGGGAGGACTGCGTCGTTCTTGCCTCTGGCGTAGCTGCGCTCTCCGGCGTCTTTTTCGCGCTCCTTGAAAGCGGTAACCACATCGTGGTCTCCGACAGCACTTACATCGCGGCTTATCGGCTTTTGAACGAGCTGCTGCCGCGAAAATACGGCGTGCGCTCCACGCTTGTGGACAGCTCGGACGTCGATGCCGTGCGCTCTGCCGTGACGCCGGAGACGAAGCTCATACACATAGAGACGCCGTCGAACCCTACCATCAAGATCAGCGACATCGCGGCTATAGCGGCTATAGCGCACGAGGCCGGCGCGCTTCTCTCCGTAGACAACACGTTCGCGTCGCCGTACAATCAGCGCCCGCTTGCCCTCGGGGCGGATCTCTGCGTCGAGAGCCTCACGAAATACATAAATGGGCATGGAGACGCGATGGGCGGCGCTGTGATCGGCCGCAAAGAGCTGATCGACATAATTAGGGCCGAGGCGATGGTGAACCTCGGTGGCGCCATAAGCCCTTTTAACGCGTGGCTCATCATGCGCGGCGCCGTCACGCTCCCGCTTCGCGTGGAGCAGCACAACAGGAGCGCGCAGTTCATCGCGGAGTTCCTGGAGGCGGAGGACTGTGTGCGCTTCGTGAGCTACCCGGGGCTGGAAAGCCACGCGAAGCATGACCTCGCGAAAAGCCAGATGACGAAGGGCTTCGGAGGGGTTATGGCGTTTGGCCTGCGCGGGGATCACGAGGCGCACAATCGCTTCGTCAGCCATTTGAACGTCATAACCTCTGCGGTCTCTCTCGGGCATGACGAGAGCCTGATAGTTTTCCTCGGCGAAAACGACGAGCGGCAGTGCCTGTACCCGGACGAATTTCACGATGGATTTTTCCGCCTCAGCATTGGATTGGAGGACACTGAGGATATAATAATGGACATCCGCCAAGCGCTTCGCAAAGCCGAATAACGATTTGATTTATCCAGACGCTCCTTGAACTCATGTTAATCACAGCTTCGGAAGAGCGGCGAGGAGCGCGCGTGTGTAGCTGTGCGTCGGGCGCTCCAACAGTTCGGATGTGTCGCCGGACTCGACTATCTCTCCCTTGTAGAGGACGATGGCGCGGGACGCGGCGTGGCGCGCCAGGAGAAGGTCGTGCGTCACTAGAACCATGGACATGCCGGAGCGGACTCGGCGGTTCAACACATCCAGCACCTCGCCCCTCGTAGAGACGTCCTGCATCGCTGTGGGCTCGTCGCAGAGCAGGAGCTCGGGCGCCAGTATCAGGGCGCGCGCGACGGCGACCCTCTGGCGCTGGCCGCCGGAGAGCGAGTAGCGGACGCGGGCGCCCCACAGCTCCTCCGGCAGTTTGAGCTCCGAGAGCAGTGCTTTTGCCTTCGCAACGCCGTGCCCCCCCCTGCCGTGTACGACGTTCCACGGCTCGAGAACCGCGCCCAGAACCGTGAGGGTCGGCGGAAGCGAGCTGTACGGATCCTGAATGATATAGCCGCACCGGCGCCTCGCCGCAAGTAGTTCGTCGGCGCTCATCGTCCCGATGGCCCGACCCCAGAGCTCAACGTTCCCGTCCGTCGATGTGACAAGACCCAAGAGCGAGCGCAAAAGCGTCGTTTTGCCGCTGCCCGACTCGCCTACGACCGAGAGGGTCTCGCCCCTCCCGACGGAAAACGAGACGGATTTTAGCGCCCATACCCCCTCGCCATGTCCCCTGAATATGCGGAAACGTCCCTTGAAGTGGACGCTCAGGTTTTTTACGTCCAGATATTTTGCGTCTATCATGTCTTGTTTTTCCGTTTTCTCCGTCATATCAATCAACCCCGCGTCTTGCGCGCCGGCGTCTCTTCGAGTCCTCGCGGCCTCTCCATGTCTCTTATCGCGCCTATCAGGAGCTTTGTGTAGTCGTTCTCAGGGTTGGACGCGACCTGTTGAGATGGGCCGCTTTCCACTATGGCGCCCTCCCGCATGACGACGAGGGAGTCGCAGATGCCGGCAGCCAAGGGCAGGTCGTGCGTCACGAGCAGGAGCCCCATGCCGCGCTCACGCACGAGCGACACCGTCATATCGAGGACTTCTTTTTGGGTGATGACGTCGAGGGCGGTCGTCGGCTCGTCGGCCAGAAGGAAGTCTGGGCCGCAGGCGAGCGCGGTCGCCAAGGCCGCGCGCTGTTTCTGGCCGCCGGACAGTTCGTGCGGGTAGCGCGCGCCCGCGCTACCGTCCAGTCTGACAGTCCAGAGAAGCTCCTCGGCGCGCTCGCGAGCATCCCGCCTCGGGGTTCTCATGTGGTGTTCGAGAACCTCGGTGATGTGGCGTTCGATCGTGATGTGCGGCGTGAATGAGTTCATCGCGCTCTGCGGGACGAGGGCTATTCGCCGCCAGCGCCAGACGCCCATGCCCCGTTCGTCAAGCGAGGATATCTCCGTTCCGTCACAGAATATACCTCCGGTGACAAGGGCGCTCGCCGGCAGGAGGCGGGGAATTGCCATCAAGACGCTCGATTTTCCGCTGCCCGACTCGCCGACGATGCCGAGGACGTCGCCCCTCGCGACGGAGAACGAGCAGTCCCGGACGGCGTGAACAGTTCGGCCGCCCTCGCCGCCCCTGTATGTCACGGAGAGGTTTTTGAGCTCGATCGCTACAGCGTCTCTCATCACGCTCATACCTCGGCCTCCTTCAGGGCCCCGCTCCTTGCCGCCTGGGCAAGACGCGGGTCTGCCCGCTCCTCCAGTTTGCGGCCTATGTCCATGAATATGAGGCATATCAGGCAGATGCCGAGGCCAGGGGGGAGGATCATCCACCACGCGCCGTTCGTGAACGCGCCGAACGTGTGCGCCTCGTGCAGCATTCTCCCCCACGACGGTACGCGCGGGTCGGAGAGGCCGAGGAAAGCAAGACCCGCCTCTGAGAGTATAGCGCCCGGCACTCCGAGCGCCACGTTAGCGAGCAAAAGCGGCAGCGCCTCCGGCACGAGGTGTCTGAACAGTATGTAGTTTCGTCTTGCGCCAAGGGCGCGCAGCCCCTCGACCCACGGCGCGTCGCGGAGCGAGAGCGTCATGGCTCGCACTGTCCTCGCGGTTCCCATCCACGAGAATACGGACAGTATCACGACGAGGTTCCAGAGTCCTTTGCCCCAGATTCCAGTGACGACCATCAAAATCGGCAGAGTAGGTATGGAGAGCAGCACGTCAACAGCGCGCATTATTAGCGCGTCGGTCAGCCCGCCGGCGTAGCCGGAGAGAAGGCCGAATGAGAGTCCGAGCAGCGTGGCTATGAATGTGGCCGCGATCCCTACGATCAGCGAGACCCTGATGCCGCGCACGAAAAGCGCGGCAATGTCACGTCCCCGGTGGTCGGTTCCCAGCAGTCCCCACCGACCGCCCTCGATCCTCATCGTAACCTCGCCGGTACCGGTGAGCGAAAGCGCGTACTCGCCGCGCGTCGGGAACAATATGTTGGGCGCGCTGTCGAACGGGCTGATCCCCAGCGACCTTTTGAACGGGATGTCGCGCGCGTCGAGGTCGACCTCTCCCGGCGTGTTCGCCAACATGAAATCGCCGCTCGGCGTCGCCCATCGGATCTCGCCGCTTTCGAGGCGCCCGCTCACGGAAACCCTAATCGGAGCGGAGTGTTCCCACGCAAGCGGCGCCGTGGCCGAGTTACTGTTCCCATTAGCCATGGCATCCAGGACTATCGTCGACGCGATGGCGCCGTCGAGCCACGACGGCTTCGAAAACGGCGGCGCCTGCGCCCCGTCATTCAGTCCGAAGGCCCCAGGGCCGAGCAGCGCGAGTAGCAGGAGAACTAGAAGCAAGATAGCGCTCAGATTTCGTCTCATCGTGACAGCCTCAACCCCTTGAGCCCTCGCGCCTGACGCGGGGGTCGACGATGACGTAGCAGAGGTCGGCCAGTAGGTTACAGACTACAGTCAGCAGCGCCAGCAGGAAAAACGCCGCGCCGGCGGCGGGGTAGTCGTGCGAGTTTGTCGCCTCCAGCAGGAAGCGCCCCGCGCCGTTCAGCGAAAAGACCGTCTCAGTTATCACCGCGCCGCTCACAACGCCCGGCAGCGAGAGAAGGAAGATCGTCAGCACCGGCGGCAGTATGGAGCGAAATGCGTGGTTCCAGACGACTCGGCCGTGCGGAAGTCCTCGCGCCCGGGCCATCAGGACGTAGTCCTCGCCGAGCGACTTCACCATCAGGTTGCGGATGTAGAGGGCGAGGCCTCCAAAGCCCATAATCACGAGAGAAAAAAGCGGCATGGCTATGTGCCAGACGTAGTCGAGGATGGCGAGCGGCCCCTCCGGCGGCGGGATCGACGTTGTGCCTCGTAGCGGGAAAACCTGCCATACGTAGCCGAAGCACAAAAGCAAAATGAGCTGCACGAAAAACGAAGGGAAGGAGAAGGAGACCGCGCCGCTCAGAAGCACCACTCGCTCGACGATCGACCCTCGCGCGAGGGCCGCCTTCACCCCAAGAGAGAGTCCAAGGGCGGTCGAAAGAATCAGCGCCGGCAGAAGGAGCGCGACCGTGTTCGGCACGCGGGTTTTTAGCTCGTCCCAGACCGGCGCGCCTGTCATCATGGACAGGCCGAAGCGGAACGAGAGCATCTCGCGGATGTAGACGGCGAACTGCTCGGACATCGGCCTGTCAAGCCCCCACTGAGCCGCGAGCTGTGCTTTTGCCTCCGGGGAGAACCTTGGATCCACTATGCTGGTCAGTGGGTCGCCGGGCATTATTCGAAACAGGAAGAAGTTCAGCACGAGGACAACGCCCAGCACCAAAACGGAGGCGCCTACGCGCTTTAAAAGGGCGATCATCGCTCCGCCTCTGAGGACTTATCATATAAAATATAGTGTTCGTTGCGCGTCATATGCACGTACTCGCCGGTGCGAGACTCGCGGAACGTGAATGGCCCGGTTCCTATCAGCTCCGTCAGGATCGTTCCGTCAAGCGCCTCGTGAGGGTTGTTCGTCGGCTGCCAGGCTCGCCAGTCCGGGACGTTCTCCAGAATGTGCTTCGGCAGCAGGAGAACGCCGCCGCCTATGTTGTGCAGGTGCCAGTAGCTCGTGTTCGCCATGTACACGCGCAGGGTTCGCTTTTTTGCGTCCGTCTCTATCGACTCTATGTCCTTCACGTTGTCATAAAAACGCGGGACGTTGTTGTCCTTGATGAACTGGAGGGAGTAGGCTACGTCCTCTACGGTGAGCGGCCTGCCGTCCTGCCACTTCAGGCCCGGGCGCAGAGTGAAGCTCAGGATCGACCCCTTATCGCCAGTCTCTATGCCCCAGCTCTCCGCGAGCCATGACATATCTTCGAACGTGTACGGATCCACTGAGATCAGCGTGTCGTATATCGTGCCGAGCACCGTCCAGTCATAGGCCGTGGACGAGACGAGCGGGTTCAGCGTCCGTATCTCCTCCGGGATGTTCCAGTAAATCGGGCGGTTTTTTTCGCCATCGCCCTTTGGGGCCATGGAGACGAGCGTAAGCAGGTTGTCGGACGTCGAGCGATCCGTCGTAAAAACTCCGTCCCAGTCGTTGCGCATAGCCGAGATCGAGTAGCGGCTGTAAAGCGGTATTACAGGCATCAGCTTCGCCAGAAGCCGCTGCGCCCGCGAGGCTGCCGAGCGCGCCGTCGCTTCGTCCGGCGCGTATCGCAGATCCCGCAGGGTTTCGTCAAGTTCCGGATCCGCGATGCCGCTTGTGTTGTATCCGCCCTCGACGTCCATCGAGGAGTGGTAGAAAGAGTAGAGGACGTCCGGGTCGCGCGACATCGACCACGCGTTTGTGCAAGCGTCGAAGTCGTTTACGTTGACTCGGGCGAGCATCGTCTGGAAATCGAGCGGCTCAGCCTCGGCTGGGATCCCGATGGAGGAGAGAGCCTCCGCCATGAGCTGCGCTATCTCGGTCGAAGTCGCGGCCACTGACGACGGGGGGCAGAGGATTTTTGTCGCGGGCAGCGGACGCCCGTCAGGCGCCACGAGCCATCCGTTTATGTCCCACGTCCATCCGGCGTTCGCGAGGCGCTCTCTCGCGGCCTCCGCTCCATGCGGGAACGACGAGGCGTCCGGCGCCCAGTATGGCGATATGGCCGGCAGGAAGCTCGTCATCGGCTCGCAGTACCCTGAGAAAAGATCCCTCACCCAGCGCCTGCGGTCAACAACCTGCGAGGCCGCCTGCCGGAGCGCGGTCTGATCCCAGGGGAACTTCCGTACGTTAAACGTGATGAAAAATCCGTGAAAGCTCGACGCGATGGAGAGATCGGCGGCGCCGGATTTCGCGAGGCGTTCGACGTCAGCCGGGCGGTACAGGTCGGACAGGACATCGAGCTTGCCGGTGGACATCGCGAGAAGCTGCGCGTCCATATCGCGAATTATCACGTAGTAGAGATCCTTCATTTTTGGTCCCCTGAATAGCGATATGTCAAACGACGACTCCAGCGCGGACGCAGCCGGGGCAAAAATGGCGAAAAAGAAAAAAGCGAGCGCATAAAGCTTGTAGATGCGTTTCAAATTCGAAGGCCTCCCATAATTTTTCATCCGTTCATCTGTCGCGAATCGGCAATGACGCAAAGGCGTATATCATCAGTTATGTGCTGAATACCATTGTAAAACGTCCTCGTTTTCCTGGTCACGTGTGAATATCGCCTCTTCAAAATATCTTCTTCTTCAAATGCCACGTATGCGGCAAGGAAGCAATCCATTACGTACAGGCAAGCGAGTCTTAAAATTTGGACATAATCCACTCTCCCTAGTGTCTATCGAGCATTGCGTTCAATTCGATAATACACTATTTAACCGAAATAGGACATTCGTTGAATGAAAACACGTTGAGAATCCCTATTGGATTCTTTAATTCCCGGCTCGCGACAGTCCGCCCGTGTTTTAGAGAGCCGCGGCAACCCTCCATAAGACTTTATTCCCTCTCAAACGAGCTATCTCCCATTAACTCCGGTATACAGAAATGGCAATTGATGATATAAGTTTTAGGGCGTTGCGCCTCATAATGGAGTGCGATAATTTAATATGGCAGGGGAGTTAGGGATAGTGAAAAATTACAGCGTCACGATCGCGCGCGAGTACGGCTCAGGCGGTCGGATTATTGGAAAACAGATCGCGGAGGAGCTGGGGATCGCGTTCTACGATAAGGAACTCATATCGCTCGCCGCGCTTGAGAGCGGGCTTCACGAGGATTTTATACAGACGATAGAGCAAAAAAAGGCCTCTGGCTTTTTCTACAACTCGTTTATGGCTTCACACGAGCTACCCATACCGGAGCAGGTTTTCCTCGCGCAGTCGAAGGTTATAAAGGAAGTTGCGGGAAAAGACTCCTGCGTTATCATCGGCAGGTGCGCAGATTATGTGCTTGGCCGCGAGAAAAACTGCGCCAGAATATTCATACACTCTCCGATCTCGTGGAGGGTCGGGATAGTGCGCGATGAATACCACGAGGGCGGGGATGATCCCGAGGGGTTTATCCGCAGGCAGGACAAGGGGCGCGCAGCCTATCACGATTTTTTCACCCAGCAAAAATGGGGGAAGGCCCGCAACTATCATCTATGCCTCGACAGCAGCATCGGCATCTCGGCCTCGGCAAGCGTGCTTAAAAAATTCGTCGAAGAGTTCACGAACTGCGGCTGCAATTGATGGAAAATCAAAACGCCGCCCCAGGGCGGCCGGAAAACAAAATGGGCGTCATGCCCGTTCACAGGTTGTTGCTTACCATGTCGATCCCGATGATAATCTCCATGCTAGTGCAGGCGATGTACAACATAGTCGACAGCATCTTCGTCGCCCAGATAAACGAGAACGCGCTGACGGCTGTTTCCCTTGCGTTTCCGCTCCAGACGCTCATGATCGGTGTCGGGGTGGGAACGGGCGTAGGGGTGAATTCCTTTCTCTCGAAGAGCCTCGGCGAAAAAAATTACGGGATCGTGAACCGCTCGGCGATGAACGGCATACTCCTCGCATGGTTTAGCTGCGCCGTTTTTATGGTCGTTGGGCTCACGCTCTCGCTCCCTTTTTTTCGCTCACAGACCGATATTGCCGAAATTGTCGGGTTCGGCAACGACTATCTTTCGATCATCTGTGTCCTGTCGTTTGGCATGTTCAGCCAGATCATGATGGAGCGGCTCCTGATGTCGACGGGCAAGACGGTGTACTCGATGATTTCTCAGCTCCTTGGGGCTGTCACGAACATAATACTCGACCCGATAATGATCTTCGGGCTGTTCGGTTTCCCTAGGATGGAGGTTGCGGGGGCGGCGCTCGCAACTGTGATCGGGCAGTTCGTCGGCGCCTCCGTGGCGTTTTATTTCAACATGACCAAAAACTCCGAGATAACGCTCTCCCTGAAGGAGCTTCGGCCAAGCGCCACGATCATAAAGAGGATTTACGTGGTCGGCCTGCCTTCCATCCTGATGAGTTCAGTCGGCTCTGTGATGACCTACGCGCTGAACCTGCTTTTAATATCCTTCACTGCTACGGCCGTGGCGGTGTTTGGCGTGTACTTCAAGCTCCAGAGCTTCATATTCATGCCCATCTTCGGCCTGAATAACGGCGTGGTTCCGATAATAGCCTATAACTTCGGAGCGAGGAATAAGGAGCGCATCATCATGGCGGTCAAGCTGGGGCTCATGTACGCCTTCGGCATAATGTCGCTGGGCGCCGCGATATTCCAGATCTTCCCGGCATTTTTGCTGAAGCAGTTTAACGCCGCTCCGGAGATGCTGGCTATCGGGATCCCGGCGCTTCGGATAATCGGCTCTCACTTTCCGTTCGCGGCGTTCTGTATTCTGGCCCTCTCGGTCTTCCAGGCGCTTGGCAACGGCATGTATAGCCTGATAGCGGCGACCTCGCGTCAGCTTCTGCTGCTTCTGCCGATAGCGTGGGTGCTCTCTCTCACCGGGTCGGTGAACGCGATCTGGTGGGCGTTTCCAATTACGGAGTTCTTCACCCTCGTGCTGTGCGCCGTCCTCATAAAGCGCATCTACGACAGTAAAATAAAAATTATGTAAAAAGAGGCGCCGCGTAGGCGCCTCCCGCAATCTCTTATCGAATCAGATGTCGTCGTGGCCGGGCTCGGGGATTATGTAGACCTCGGCTAAAAGAGTGAGCATTTCGAGGGCGTTGCAGTAAATCGGTTTGCCCATCGTCGGTCTTATGTAGATAATTTTGTTGCCCTTGTTGATTGCCTTTATCACGGAATATTTCGACGTGCGAATTATCTTCATCTCCCCACTCTGGAGGCAAAGAGGGATGGACTCCCTCACGTTGCTCACGTCAAAAAGCTCCCTCGCCAGGTTTCTCTCGGGCGACAGGGCTTTTTTTTCGGGGCTGAATCCGAGCTCGGTGAGATAAATCGGGTGTTTGCCGAGGTTCGTCACCTCAAACCCGAACTCGTAATGATAATCCTGCAATATGTATCTTTTTTTGTAATTCGCCCCGAGGTTCTGCCGGAACTCCTCCGCGTTCTCATCGTAGAGAAGCCCGAATCCGTAATAGCCAATCCCCATCGAGGGGTCTACGTTGCTGATGTAGACCACGGGCCTAAGAACTAATTTACCGCGATTGTCAGCCATCCTCAAACCGAAGTTGACGACGCTCAAAACGGCGCCGAACGCGCCGCCCGCCATTCCTGCCACTATGCCGATCGTCTCAGGACTCATCTTCACGCACCCTTCGCCTATTCAAATTCCGCCGATCTCTTCCCGTTCGCGAGAGAAAACCAAAAAACAGACCTCGCTTGGACGCCGCCGAATTATGAACTCTCTTTTTCGCAACCCATATTCAGCAGACAGCATTATAGCATCAATTTTTTTTGATATGTTGGAACACCTGCATTAACAAATCGACTTTTCATGCGTTTGTTGAATGCTTGCGCTTTCGCTCAAACCATTACATACAAGAGACTTACTATATGAATACTTTCTTGGTGAAACTTGATAGTCAAATTAAACTTTAACGTTGATTAGTCAATATACGGTTTTATATACGCTTTCCGGGCTGCCGTCTGTGCTGGTACTCTACCGGCTCATCTATGACCTCACAGCCGTTTTGGTACTCCCTCCATGTTGTGTGACGCGGGGTCGACAGCGAATTTTAACCGCATTTTTCGTAAACGAATCGTCGG
>JAITOY010000001.1 GCA_031289775.1 Synergistaceae bacterium | reverse complement strand
TTCACGCTTCCGGCCGCCGACATGCAGGGTACGACTGGACTAGGGGAGATCGGTATCATCATCCGCCCGGACGAGAACAACAAATTTTCGCTCGAAACAGGCATCCAGGGGTACTTCGGTAAGTTCGAAGGTTTCTCCGGCGGGATAAGGATGGAGTGGGAATTTTAACGAAAATATTGCCGTTTCGGAAAGCAGGGTTCCATACCGCGGCTCGACAGGATGGCCTCTCAATTAATGAGAGGCCTCCTACTCGCCTATTCGATTTCTTTCACCCATTCCTATGCTCTCCGTATACCCCCTTTGGGCGTTTCCTGATCCACTCCTCCAATTCCTCAGCTCGCCAGCGGCTGGGGAAAGCCATGCCTCAGCCACAGGTAAATCGACGCGCGGCAGACGTGAAGCCGTTCGGCAACCTCCTTGACCGTCAGAAATCGGTCTTCATATCTTTACTCTTGCATTTACTCATCCCTCTCTGTATGATATTGCCTCTTGATAGTCATATAATTTTTATATCATAATGACGACACCGACTATGAACTTGTCAATGAATCAATATCCATTTCACACTCGACAGATTTCGTTTCAAAGTCTCAAAAAAAAGACGCGGAAAACTGCAGAAAAAAGCGAAGCTTGAGGCAATGCCGGTGAAAACCCCGGAGGAAATCGAGGCCGAAGCGGAAGAGAGAGTGCGCGGAAGGCGCGAATACCACCGAAAATATCAGCGCGAGTGGCAACACAGACAAAAAGAGAAAGAAGCGATTGACAAAACCGCGCACAAAAAGGTAATATAACGACGTTCTTAGACAAAAACAGACTGCAAAATACGATTTCCGCCTTAATATTTTAGAAACTGCTGACTTGACAAGAATCAAAAAGTGGAGAAGCTGGTATAATAATGGCTCTGAAACGTGGTTCTTATTGCTCATTTTAGGTGGTTGAAATTATCGTATGGATAAATTACAATTATTTTATAGATCTATCGACGATAACAAGATGACGCGCACAGTTTCCTAAAGTTAAATGACGAAGGGGTCTTTCGAGTGCTGATACCGGAGTACATTTCGGGGTTTTTGCTGCAGGATGAGAGTTGGAAAACGGCATTCGAGGGGTTGTTCTCAAACGCGAACGACCTGTCATCAAACGCTGTCAGCGACTGTCTGCGCATAATGTCCGTGATGGTCGATGAAGCCCCGGTCGGAGTCGTCGTCGTCGCCCCGACGGATAAGATAATTTTAGTGAACAGAGCGGCGCAGCAGCTAATGCAGTACAATCGAGCCGCTGAGCCTACGGCGACATGGTCGAGCATTCGCCTTCGCAAGGACTTTCGCTCTAACGAGGTACGTCCGCTGACGGAGGACATCGACCCGCTATACATCGCTCTGCGGGAGCGGAGGCGGAACATGGCCAACGTTCTCGTGAAGTCGATCGACGCCGATTACGAGGAGTGGGTGTCCATCACGGCGTTCCCGGTTCTTGGAAATGGAGGTCTGGTCATAGCGGCCGTAGCCATCATACAGGATATATCCGATTTTATGGATATGCAGGAGATAATGCACGATCAAGCCATTCACGACCCGCTCACAGGGCTCTCGAACAGGGCGCTTTTCTCGGGCAACCTCGCTATGGCCATGGCTCGCGCGAGGCGCGCCGGCAGCGGCGGCGCTGTGCTGTTGATCGACCTCGACAGATTTAAGGGCGTAAACGACGTACACGGCTATATCGCGGGCGACGACCTCCTCAGCAAGGTGGCGCGCCGTCTGCACGCCGAGGTGCGCGGGACTGACACCGTATCGAGGATAGGCGAGGACGAGTTCGCGGTCGTCCTCGCCGACATAGCCGACCAGAAAATAATTCTCTCGGTGGTCGCCGAGATCTCGCAGCGTATATGCGACTCAGTGGGAGTCGTCTATCGCGTAATCGGCCGCGAGGTGACCGTCACCGCGAGTATCGGAGTGAGTCTGTACCCTCATGACGGCATGGACGAAAAAACCCTTGTCTCCAAGGCCGCCGCCGCATTGCATCACGTCAAGGTTCATGGGCGTAACAATTGGAAATACTATCACGAGCTGGAGAACCCTGTGAAATAGCCGGTTTCAGGCGAGTCCAGACGAAATCTCGCGGCAGAATTTTCGGATATTCCTGGAGAGTGAGCTTACATCCAGGTTTTTTTTTGCGTCCTCCTCTTGATCTCGAAGGACAAATCAACGTCTCAGCGGATAACGCTTTTGCCTATTTTGCGGCGGAGAAAGAGTGTGATAGAATAATCGGCGGCGAATTTTCCGAGAAAAATTTTACGCCCCTCGGCATCTGGCCGGGCGGGCGAAGCAGTCAAATCGAGAGGTGGTTTATATATGTCTGGACACTCGAAATGGGCTAACATAAAACATCGCAAGGCTGCCCAGGACGCCAAGAAAGGGGTCGCGTACCAAAGGCTCACGAAAAACATAATCGCGGCAGCGAAGTCCGGCGGGGGCGACCCGAACGCTAACTTCCAGCTCAAGGTCGCGGTGGACAGGGCGCGCGAAGGGAATGTTCCTATGGATAACATCGAGCGCGCGATTAAGCGCGGATCCGGGAACCTCGAGGGCGTGGCATACGAGGACGTCACGTACGAGGGATATGGCCCCGGCGGAGTGGCTGTCATGGTCGAAACGATGACCGACAACCGCAACAGGACGGCCCCGGAGATGCGCTCTCTTTTTTCGAAGATCGGCGGCGCTATTGGCGAGCTTGGGTGCGTCGCCTGGAACTTCGACCGCAGGGGGGTTGTGACGGTGGTCGCGAAGGGAGTGGATGAGGACGCGCTGCTCGGAGTCGCCATAGAGGCTGGAGCTGACGATATGTCCGGCGACGATGACGAGTTTGAGATAATATGCGACCCGTCCGCGCTCTCATCGGTCGCCTCCTCTATAAAGGACGCGGGTTATGTCCTGAACGGCGCTGAGATAACTCTCGAACCCAAGACGACCGTCGCCGTCAGGACGAAGGAAGAGGCCTCGAAGCTGATGACCATGATAGACCGCTTTGAGGAACACGAAGACGTCCAAAACGTCTACTCCAACTTCGAGATTCCGGACGAGATACTTGCCTCGCTCGACTGACGGCGCGATAGAGCGGACGGCGTGATCTGCTTTGGAATAGATCCCGGGGTGGGGTTGCTCGGCTACGGCATTGTATCGCAGAGCGGCGACGCGCTCCGAGCTATCGACTACGGCGCGCTGTCCACAGCGCCTGGACGTCCGTTGTCAGTGCGGCTCGTTGAGATATACAGGTCGCTGAACGCGAAGATGGACGAGCACACCCCGGACGTTGTAGCCGTCGAAAAGCTGTTTTTCGGCCGCAACACGACGACCGCCGAGATGGTCTTTCATGCGAGGGGAGTTGTGTTGCTTGTCGCGGCCGAGCGAGGGTTTGTCCCTTACGAACCCAAGCCGTCCGAGGTAAAAATGGCGGTTTGCGGGAACGGCGCGGCCGAGAAGGCTCAGGTGCAGGGTATGGTGAAGCAGCTTCTGAACCTCGAAAAAACGCCAAAGCCGGACGACGCCGCTGACGCGCTCGCAATAGCGATAACCGGGCTGTCGCTCGCTATGTACTACGATGGAAGCAGGGGGATCGTGCAGTGATACGTTCTCTTTCCGGAACTGTCCTTTCTGTTGACGCTGATTGTCTGATGCTTGACGTCTCCGGTTTCGGGCTCGAGGTATTCGCCTCTGGCAGCTTGCTGTCGTCGGCGCGTCCAGGGGAATTCCTGAGCTGCTCCGCCTACCTTCAGGTGTCGGACGCCGGCATGGCGCTGTTTGGCTTCTCCGACGAGAGGGAACGTTCGCTGTTTCTTGAACTGACTCAGGTCAAGACGATGGGCGGCAAGCTCTCTATATCGCTCCTTCGCCATCTGGGCGTTAGCGCGATACTTGACGCCATCATCGCCGGCGACTCGTTTCGGCTCGCCGTGCCCGGCCTTGGGCCCAAAAGAGCGGAGCGGATCTGTTTCGAGCTGAAGTCGAAGGTGGAAAAGAAGTTTGGCGCGCTCGCGGACATCTCGTCTTCGAGCGAGCGAGGCGGTATCGACGCCGTGGTGACGAGCGGGCTTGTTGGCCTCGGTTTCTCACAGAGCGAGGCGCTTCACGTCCTTTCGTCATGCAGGGCCGAGTCGCCCGAGCGTGAATGGACGGAGGATGAGCTTTTGATGTCGGCGCTCGCCAAGCTCCAGAGACACTCCGTAAGATGAGTGAGACCGAGACGCCGCTTTCCCAGGGTGGAAAGGATTTCGAAAGCCTGAGGAGGGAACACAACGAGGACGCGCTTGTCCTCAGACCTCAGGCGCTTCAGGAGTTCGTAGGGCAGGACTCGCTCAAGGACAAGCTCTCCATATTCGTCCAGGCCTCGAAGGCGAGAAGGGAACCGCTCGACCACACGCTCTTCTACGGCCCGCCAGGGCTGGGCAAGACGACGCTTGCCGGGATAATAGCGAAGGAGATGGCCGGCAACCTCAGGGTCACGTCCGGCCCGGCTCTCGAGCGCGCAGGCGACCTCGCGGCCATACTTTCGACCGTTCAGGAGAACGACGTGCTTTTCATAGACGAGATTCACAGAATGTCAGCAAATATAGAGGAGATACTTTACCCGGCGATGGAGGACTTCTGCCTGTCGATAATCGTCGGGAAGGGACCTCTCGCCAGAAGCATCAGGCTCCCACTCCCGCGATTCACGCTCATCGGCGCGACGACGAGACTTGGTCTTCTTACGTCGCCGCTGCGGGCGAGGTTCGGCATCGTAGAGCAGCTTCACCTCTACACGTTCGAGGAGCTGACCAAGATAGTCCTGAGGGGATCTGACGTGTTGGCCGTCGACATAGCGCCCGAAGCTGCGGATGAAATTGGGAAGCGGGCTCGCGGCACGCCGAGGGTGGCGTTGCGGCTCCTGCGCCGAGTGCGCGACGTGGCGCAGGTCAGGAATGAGAGCAGGATAGAGCCGGGCCTTGCCAAGATCGCGCTCGACATGCTTGGCGTCGACTCATACGGGCTGGACGAGCAGGACAGGAAGTTCCTGCGCGCCCTTTTAGAGCTGTTCGACGGCGGGCCGGTGGGCCTCTCGACGCTCTCTGCGGCGCTGAACGAGGACACGCAGACGATAGAGGACATATACGAGCCGTACCTCATACAGAAAGGGCTTCTCGAACGGACGCCACGGGGCCGGAAGGCGACCAGAAACACTTATTCCTACATGGGGATGACTCCGTCGGTTTCGTTCAGGCAGTTGTCGCTGATCGACGACGAGGAGGATATATGAGCGGCTCGGGCGGAATTGCGAAGGCGCTCATGATCTCGGGCGCGATGTTGTTCGCGGCTGGGCTTGTCGTATACGTCGCGGCTAAATTTTCTCTGCCGTTTGGCAGGCTGCCTGGGGACATTTCCTACAGCGGGAAAAATTTCAGGGTTTTTGCCCCGATAACGAGCATGATAGTAGTCAGCGTCTTGTTGACAATATTGCTGAACCTCGCGTCAAGGTTCTGGAAATAGGGAGAGTGTCGAAAATGATTCAGTCGGGCCAATACGGGCAAAATAGCCAGAACAGTTACCTGAAAAAAAATTATCCATACATCATAGCGGCTATTCTGTCTCTCCTGCTGCTTTTCGCAGGTTTTGCCGGACGGGCGCACGCAACGGAGAACTTCAACGTAAAAATCGGAATCGGCGTTGGAGTCTCGTCCGGAAAGCTTCTCGGCAAGGGGATTGTCCTAAGTGACGCGAAAGGAACTAAGCTGAACGCCCAAAACGGCGTCGCTGTCTCCTCCTCTGGCTCTCGTCTTTCAGTTGGCGGAAAGACGCTTGCGCTCCCTGTGACAGTCCAGGCGTCAAGCGGCCTGGGATGGGGCGATACCAGATATCGCGGCCTGATCCGGATCATCGCGTCTCAGGGCGGTTTCACGGTCGTGAACGAGCTCGACCTCGAGAGCTACATTCGCGGAATCCTTAAGATAGAGATGAGCCCGGAGTGGCCACAGGAGGCGCTCAAGGCTCAGGCGATACTCGCCCGCACATACGCCGTTAAAAACAGGGGACGTTTTGCCAGCAGAGGTTTTGACCTCGACAACACCGAGAACTCCCAGATGTACAGGGGCGTTAACGCGGAGGATCCTCGCACGGACGCGGCCGTGAGCGCGACAAATGGCCAGGTTTTGACATGGAACGGCAAGACGGCCGACATTTACTTCCACTCCGACAGCGGCGGGGCGACAGCCGACATTGGACACGTGTGGGGCGGTAACGTCCCATACCTCAAACCTCGAGTGGAGAAGGTCGCGTACGCCTCCCCGAACTCGAACTGGCAGCTCTCGCTCACGTCGGCCCAGGCGTCCGGCATAATGAGAAAGATTGGCCGCGACGTGGGAACCGTCACAGCGATAGAGGTCACTCTGAGGGACGAGTACGGAAGGGCTGTTCAACTGCGAGTGACGGGCGACAGGGGCGCCGCGGATATACGAGCCCACGCGTTCAGAATGGCAGCCGGCAGCAGCGTGATCCGAAGCACGAACTTCAACATTTTGGGCGGAGGCGCGGCGGAGATATTGTCCCAGGCGACGGCGCAGGCGCCCTTGCCATCGCCATCGCCAGTCAGGGTCGAGAGCCTCGCGGAGATAGCGTCGAAGACGGATCCATTGGTCGAAATGACGAACGGCGGGGTTTTTACGAAGGACGAGGTCTTCGACATGCTGATGAACCCGGATAGGCGCGAGGCCTACCTGAAGATCGGATTAGAGAGGATGGGAGTCCAATCCGGGCAGACTCAGGCTGCGCCGGCGCCGCCAAAACCCGTCCCTGTCGCGCCGCCCGTCTCGGCTGGTTCGTTTACGTTCTCCGGAAAGGGATGGGGTCACGGAGTCGGCCTGTCTCAATGGGGCGCGAAGGCTATGGCCGACCAGGGCGCGAAGTGCGCCGATATATTGGAGCATTACTTCCCCGGTACAAAAATTGCCAGATGACGCTTTATGTGACGTCGCTTCGTTCGATTATGACCTTCCAGAGAGCCTGATCGCTCAGAACCCGTCCGAGAAGCGGGACGGGTCGAGGCTGATGCGCCTCTCTCGAAACGTCTCGGCGGGCGGCATATCCCATCGCCTTTTTTCAGACCTCCCGGATATACTCAGATCTGGGGACGTGCTCGTACTGAACGACACGAGGGTATATCGAGCGCGGCTCGCCGGCCGCAAGGCCCCGGGCGGCGCGGCGGTCGAAGTTTTTTGCCTGGGCCCGGTATGCGGCGACCCGTTCGTCCGGCGCGCGCTCGTGCGTCCAGGGCGCAAGCTGCCGCCGGGAACGGATGTCGAGTTGCTTGGCGGTCGAACCCTGTCCGTAGGAGAGAGGCTGAAGGACGGGCTGAGGCTCGTCTCCCTTCCTCGCGACGTTCCTCCGGCTGTCTTGTTCGAGACGTGCGGCACTCTCCCGCTTCCGCCGTATATAAAAAAAACTGCCGCCCCGGACGACAGGTATCAGACCGTGTTCGCGAAGCGCGAAAACGACCTCTCCGTCGCCGCCCCGACAGCCGGCCTCCACTTCACGGACGACCTGTTCAGGCGACTGGAAGAATCTGGCATAGGGCGCGAGTTCATCACGCTCGACGTGGGACTAGGCACGTTCAGGCCAGTCAAGGCCAAAGACGCGCGCGACCACGTTATGCACGCGGAGCGCTGCCGCGTCGGCGAGGGCGCCGCGCTCAGGATAAACGAAACGAGACTGTCTGGCGGGAGGGTTGTCGCCGTCGGAACGACCGTCGTCAGAACCCTGGAGTCGCTGTCGGACGGCCGTGGGATAATAAAACCGGGCGAGACAGAGACTGATATCTTCATTCGCCCGGGATATCGCTTCAAAGCTATCGACGCGCTTATAACGAACTTCCACCTACCCCGCAGCACGCTCCTCATGCTCGTCTCCGCCTTCGCGGGCCATGAAAGAACTATGAGAGCGTATGCCGATGCCGCAGCGAAAAAATACAGGTTCTTTTCGTTTGGCGACGCGATGCTGATAGAGTAAAAAAGCGCGTAATTTCAGCCCATGTGGGGGAAGTCTATGTCCTTTGGCGGCGTGTAGTTGTCCTTTATCGACCTTGGGGACAGCCAGCGAACGAGGTTGAAGGCGCTGCCGACCTTGTCGTTTGTCCCGGAGGCGCGCGAACCCCCGAAAGGCTGTTGACCTACAACCGCGCCGGTCGTCTTGTCGTTTATGTAAAAGTTTCCAGCCGCGTAAGTCAAGAGCTCCCGAGCTTTCACCGCGGCTTTCCTGTCTCTGCTGAATATCGACCCAGTCAGGCCGTACGCCGATGTGTCGTCGCAGATTTTCAGCGTTTCCTCGTATTTATCGTCCTCGTAGACGTATATGCTCATGACGGGGCCGAATAGCTCGGTCTCCATCGTTGCGTATTTTGGATCGCGGCAGACCAAGACGGTTGGCTCGATGAAATAGCCCTTTGATTTGTCGTGCCCGCCTCCAGTCAGTATCTCGACGTCCGGCGACTTTTTCGCGTCCTCGAGATGTTTCGCGATGAAGTCGAAGGACTTCTCGTCTATGACCGCTCCCATAAGGTTCTTCGGGTCTGCCGGGTCTCCCATGCGTATTTTGGAGACTCGCTCCAGTATCTTCTTTCGCACGACCGGCCACAGGGACTTCGGTATGTAGCTCCTTGACGAGGCTGAGCACTTCTGACCTTGATACTCGAAAGCTCCGAGCACGATGGCGGTCGATAACTCGTCCGGGTCCGCGGAGCCGTGCGCGAAGATGAAGTCCTTGCCTCCTGTCTCGCCAACTATTCGCGGGTAAGAGCGGTACTTCGGCAAGTTGTCCGCGATCTGACGCCATAGCTCGTTGAACGTCTCGTTCGAGCCTGTGAAATGCAGGCCGGCGAAATATTTGTGGCCGAGGACGACTTTGCTTATGAGGGATCCGCTCCCAGGGAGGAAGTTTATGACCCCTTCGGGAAGCCCGGCTTCTTTGTATATTTCCATCAGCCGCCAGCTCGAGAGAATTGACGCCGTAGCTGGTTTCCAAACGGTCACGTTGCCGAGAATAACCGGCGCCATGTTCAGGTTACACGCTATGGCGGTGAAGTTGAACGGAGTGACGGCGTAGACGAAACCTTCAAGCGGGCGGAACTCTATTATGTTGAAAGTGTTGCGCAATTGAACCGGCTCAAAGACGCTGAATATCTGCGAAGCGTTATAACAGTTGAAACGGAGGAAGTCGGCTATCTCGCAAGCCGAATCTATCTCAGCCTGCCAGATGTTTTTGCTCTGACAGAGTATCGCTGCCGCGTTTATGGAGTCGCGATACCTCACGCTTACGAGCTCCGCGGCTTTAAGCGCGACGGCGGCGCGATCTTCCCAGGGCATTGCCGCCCAGACGCCTCGCGCGTCGAGAGCCGCCTCTATGGCCATCCGCACCTCTTTTTCGCCGGCTTTGTGGAAAACGCCGAGCTTGTGAGCGTGATCGTGAGGCATGACCACATCCCCGGTGTCGCCGGTTCGTATCTCTCTGCCTCCGATTATGAGCGGTATCTCGACAGGCGTGTCCCTCTGGCGCTCCACCTCGTCGAGCAAGGATCTTACTTCTTCGCTGCCGGGTCTGTAGTCGCGGGCCGGCTCGTTCGCCGGCCTCTCCAATATGTATGCCGCGTTGTTCATTATGGTTTCCTCCCGCTTGCTTCGACGACGCGAAAATGAGATTTCATGCAACTTAATTGCATTATGGAAGTATAATGCATACATTTCAAATACTATCAGCAATAATACGCTTGTATGAAATTTGCTGATATGAATATAAATATAATAGTTCATGCTGTCAAATTTTTTGCCCTTGCCATATTCCGTTTGTGCGTTAAAATCGTGAATAGCTGTAAGTTAAGAAAAATATTGTTTTTGAAGGAGTCATAACATGAAATATCAGAGCGGCGCGCGCTTTACGCGCGTGTGGGCGGCGTGGAAAGCCGCGTTTGTCGTTATATTGATCTGCGCGTCTATAGCGGCCGCGACGGGGCGCGCAGGGGCGGATTCGCCCTCTTCAGCCATAGCTTCTCCTCTAGGAAGCGATCCGTCGTTCCTTTACATCGACCTCTCTGACGCCGCTAAGATTGCGGATCGGCTGCGAAAATCGGAGATCGCCAGGGTTTTCCTCGACCCGTCTCGACTCGGTTCGGATTATGTGATGAATCTGCTCAAAAATTTCCCGGCGCGCGAGCTATCCTTAATGATCTCGTTTTCGTTCGAAAATGACTTCGATCTGCAGGTTGCGTGCGGATTCGCTCCGGACAAACGCGTGTTGCTCGACAAAGTTGCGCGCGGCCTGGCCTCCGCTGAGGAGACGAGAGGTCTTTTCGGCGACGCCGTCCCCGAGTCCGGCCAGTTGACTATACACGAGCCGAACTCGACTGAAGGCCAGCCCTTTTACATGATCGAGCCGGAGGGGATCTGGTCGCTCACCCCGTATTTTTCGTCCGCCCGCGAAATTTTAGTCTTCGGCGAAAGTCCGGAGACTGTGGCGAGGTCGATCGAGGCCATAGAAAACAGGGCGGCGCGCTTTTCGCCAAAAAAAGAGCCTGAGTGGCGCAACTCTCTTATCTTCCGTCTCGGCAGCGATATCTCGTCATACTTCGCGATCGACTCGCAAAAACCGGAGGCCATTTTGCTGGGCGGGGATATATCGTTTCTTCCAGGGGGATGGAACTTCGACTTCAACACTAACGCTATCAGGGTCATGCTTGGCGAGACTCGGGCGACTGATTCCGTACGAGGCGCAGGGGCGTTTCTGTCGGCTGGCGGGGGAAAGCTCGTCCTTGCGCTCGACGAGGCGTTCAACCTGAACTTGCTCACGAGCGAAGCTCTGGGGCTTGTCGGCGACAACGCGGCCTACGAGCCCGTAATAACGAGAATTGCGCACTTTCTGTCCGAAGTAATCAGCCCCGGGCTGGCCGACGACTTGGAGGCGGCGGTCGCTTCGATGGAGCGTTTCAACTTTGCCATGACGACTGAGCCTGACGACCCGGCGACAGACATCAGGGCATATTTCGCGCTCCGCTCCGGCGAGGCCGGGGCAGTCAAGAGGGCTGGCAGAGAATTGGCGAGCGCTTTGGACTCCTACGGCGAAGCCCCTGGGAAGGGCGCCCTGAAAATCACGAGGGCGCCGAACGAGAACTGGGAGGCGGTTTACGAGATCGAGTCTCATATGGACGGACGGCCTTTGACTTTTACGATAGCGACCGGCGAGGATAGTTTGTTCGTCGGGACAATGCCTGCGTCGCTTCTCTCCGAGCCATTCGCGGCGGACTCGGAGCTGTTCGGGGCTTTGGCCGGCGATGATCTTGCCGAGATGATCTATGTAGACTCGGCGCTTCTTAGGAGGATATTGCGAATGTCAATCGAGGGTAAGGGCGCCGGCTGGCTGAGTAAAGAGTTTGCGCTGCCTTTGATTTATTTTCTAACCGACTTTCGAGAGATAGGGGTTCGCTCGTATTCGTCGAGCCGCTTCAGGCTCGAGTTCAAGACGGGCGGGCAGGACTTCGACGATTGGGCTTTCATTCGCGCCGCCGGGAGGTGATTCCAATTTTGAGTCAAAGATGCTTTTATTTGACTTGGAATTAGAATGAGACGCCGGTTTGCCGGAGAATTTCTCCTGGTGTCGCGGGAAGAGACTTATTGTGTTAAACTCCCACTGTCGGTTTTTCGGCAGGAGTCTCACATGGGCAAATTGCCAACACAAGACAATATAGTTTAAAAATAGGGAGGTATTACCTTAATGAAAAAAGTATTATTTTTATCGCTGACCATTCTTTTTATGGGTTCCTTTTCTCTTTTGTCCGCGCGCGATGGGGAGGCCGCGAACAAATACGAGACCGCTATGGCAAAGTGGAGCAGGCAGGAGGAGTACAAAGACGATCTCGGCGCCAGGTTTATCGTGAGGGCCACCCTTTATACGGCCGACTTCATCGAAAACCTCATGGAGAACGAGGCGGAGAAGAACCTCTGGACCGCGAGCGAGCTCGAGGACTACAAATATAATTTCCTCAAAGGGCTCAAACTCGAGGACTATATCGCTATCCATATAGATATGAACCAGCTCGGCCCCACGGCTCACATGGCCCCGTTCAACGAAAAGGTGAACCTCTGGATCGGGACTAAAAAGTACTCGCCCGCCGAGTACGACCAGCGCTTCAACTTTCCATTGCAGGGGAAAAGGGACGGCATGGTCTTTTTCGCGAGATACGACGAAAAAACAGGAGAACCTCTTCTTAACAAGGACACTACGCTCCGGCTGATAATGCTGCCGGGGATCAGCCCTGTGCTGGGCACAAAAGAGGCGCGAATCAACTGGGATGTCAAGGCGGACAGCTTGGGCATCCCGACAGGCAGCACGGCCACAGACAGAATAGAGGTCGATCGCCTGCTGAGAAGGATGGAGAAGCTTTCGACCGAGAGGGCTGATCTCGAATCTCAGCTCGAGGCAAAAAACCGGGAGATCGAAGAGATAAACTCCCGCATAGAGGAACTCCAGACGAAATAGGAGGTTTCATGTGATGAAACGTGTCGGCATTTTGACAAGCGGAGGAGACGCGCCGGGGATGAACGCCGCCATCAGAGCGGTTACGAGGTCGGCTATCTACAACAGTTTGGAGGTAATTGGTTTTCGCAGGGGATATGAGGGGCTTCTGGACGGCGACGTTGTCCCGCTCTCAGTGAGCTCCGTCGGCGGCATAATACACCGAGGCGGAACAATGCTGCGTACGGCGAGGTCGGAGAGATTCATAAAGCCGGAGGGCGTGCGGGAGGGCCTGCAACGCCTGAAGGAGTACGACATCGACGCGCTCGTCGTGATAGGCGGGGACGGTTCATTCCGTGGCGCGTACGACCTGCACAAGCTGGGTTTCCCAGTCGTCGGCATACCTGGCACTATAGACAACGACATGGCCGGGACGGATTGCACGATAGGTTTTGACACGGCTTGCAACACGGCCCTCCAGTGCATCGAAAAGCTCCGTGATACCGCGTCCAGCCACGAGCGGCTCTTCCTCGTCGAAGTAATGGGCCGCAACGCCGGTTTTCTCGCGCTCGAGGCGGCAGTGGCCGCCGGCGCGGAGCATGTGCTCATTCCTGAGGTTCCGTTCGACATGGACGCCCTTTGCAAAAAGCTCCATTACGCGAGGGAGCGCGGCAAGAGCCACTCGCTCATTATCGTGGCGGAGGGAGTCATGTCGGCCTCGGAGCTCCAGTCCAGGCTCAAGGACACGGGAGGGTTCGACGCGAGGATAATCGTCCTTGGACATATCCAAAGAGGCGGAAGCCCGTCGTCCTTTGACGCGGTTCTGGCGTCCCGCCTCGGTGGCGGCGCCGTAGACGCCCTGCTGAAGGGCGAATTCGGTACAATGGTCGGCAGGATAGCCGGGCAGATCGTCGCTTCGCCGATTCAGGCCTCCTGGGAGGATAAAAAGAATCTCGACTCGGATATGCTGGCGCTTGTAGACATCCTTGGGATATGACGCCCGAGGAGTGCGAAAAACGCGATAACGCCTCGAAAAAAACGACGTTGCCGCAGGGACTTGCCGCAAAACTGACAGGCATCGCCGCGTCGGGCGCGACTGGCAGGGGGCCCTCGTCTCTCTGCCGCGACGAGCTGTGGGAGCGAGCGGTTCATCTGATAGTTGAAAAAAAGAAAATAGCCCTCGTCTCCGGTTTTTACGTACCGTCCGTCTCCGCTCCGGAGACGGACGGCCCCTCCGGGAGCCTCGTTCTTGCTCGGGCTCTCTTGCGATTCGGCCGCGAGACGGAGGTCTGGACGGACGGATATTGCCTCGAGTGTTATAAAAAATGCGCCGACGTTCTCGGTTTCCCATCCGCACTCGTCCACGACGCCACTAGCGACGAATTCCGGGGGACGGGCGTCGATCTGCTTATATTCGTCGAACGCCTCGGCCGGGCATCCGACGGGGCGTATTACAACATGCGGCGTGAGGATATTTCCGCATGGACCCCGCCGCTCGACTCTCTTGTAGGCTCTACTGGCGCCGCGAGCATCGGCATAGGCGACGGGGGCAATGAGGTTGGCATGGGTTGTCTCGCTGACGAACTGGCTGAACTCATGCCGGAATATGCGCCCTGTCTGTGCGTCGTTCGGACTGACATCTGTCTGCCTGTGGACGTCTCGAACTGGGGGGCTTACGCTCTCGCCTCCGCGCTCTCCTCCCTGAGCGGCGTCTGGCTCGGCTCTACATCTGTCGAGGAACGGCTGATGTTGGAAGCGCTCGCCGCATCCGGGGCTGTCGACGGAGTCTCCAGGAGACGCGAAGCCTCGGTTGACGGGCTTCCTCTCGAGAGGCATGTTGAGATGGCAAATTTATTGAAAACGGCTGCCGGTTTATGATTTTGGGGTTGTAACTTTTGAAGGGTGGTTTATAATGCTGGGGGGCAATAGACGGGAACAGGTGAAAAAACTTCTGTTGCTTGCGGTGATGATAATTTTTTTGATGTTTTTTTTATTCTGGAGTTTTCGCGCCGACGACGTGATTGCCGGCTCCTTTCGGTTGGGCGATATCCAAATATGCGAAGAGCTTGATGACAAAATGATGCCAATGAACGCGGGGACGACACTTCCAGGCAGCGCGAAGCAGGTTTGTTTGTGGTTTGACTACTCGAAAGCCAGGGTGGGGGACTCTCTTGAGATCATCTGGAAATTCGACGCGCGAAGAATTCAGAAGGATTCGTTCAGGCTTTCGGAGTCCGGCGGCGTAAGGGCTTTTTATCTGCTGAAGGAAGACGGCTCTGAGCTTCCGCCCGGCGCCTACGCGGTGACTATCTTCTGCAACGGCAGCGAGAGGGGCGGAGAACGCTTTATAGTGGAACAGACGAGCGGCGACGTCGATTTACAGGACGAGACGCTCGACTGACGTTCATGGGTCGAGAAAAAAACGCTTCCGACTATACAATTTGCGATCTTCAGGCTAAAATCGGTCAAAGCCGTCGGTTGGAAAAATTTGCGCGTTTTATGCGGCGCCTGCGATTATAATAACGTCGAGGTATGTTTTTTGTATTTTTCGAAATCTCTTTTCAAATCCACGTAAATGACAGAGAAGAGCGAAGATAATAAATAGACTGGGAGGCCTATCAAAAAAAATGGACAACATAACGGAACCAGACGAGCTCGCACTACAGGAAAAGCCTGATGCGAACTTGGAGTCTGTGGCTGTCGTAGACGCCGCGGAACAGAAACCGGCTCCAAATCCCAGAATGGATTTCAACAAACTGGCCGCCATGCCAATAACCGAGCTCCGCAAGGTAGCGAAGGAGCTTGGAGTTCAAAGCCCCACTACTCTGCGCAAGGACGATTTGATAGTGAGCGCGCTTGGCGCTCAGGCGACCAATATGGGATTTCGTTTCGGCGGGGGAACGCTTGAATGTCTCCCGGAGGGGTATGGTTTTCTGCGTCCTTCGGGTCTGCTGCCTAGCAACAACGACATATATGTCTCCGCTTCACAGATAAGGCGATTCGGCCTGCGGAACGGGGATGTCGTATGGGGGATGGTGAGACCTCCGAGGGATCCCGAACACTACGAGGCGATAATAAGGGTCGAGACAGTAAACTTCTCCGACCCCGAGGAAGCTCGAAAAAGACCGCACTTCGAAGCGCTCATTCCAATTTTCCCGGATCAGAAAATATTTCTCGAGACAGAACAAAAAAGGCTTTCGACGAGGCTCGTCGATCTTTTTGTCCCCATTGGCAAAGGCCAGAGGGCGCTTATCGTCTCTCCGCCGAAAGCTGGAAAAACGACGCTGCTGAAGCACCTTGCGAACGCCATAACCACGAACCATCCAGAGATAATCATGATGGTTCTCCTGGTGGACGAACGCCCTGAAGAAGTAACGGACATGAGCAGATCCGTTGACGGCGAGATAATAGCTTCCACGTTCGACCGGCCGGCCGAGGAGCACATGAGAGTGGCGTCCCTGTCGCTGGAGAAGGCCAAGAGGCTCGTGGAGGTGGGCAAGGACGTGGTGCTTCTCCTCGACTCGATAACCCGTCTGGCTCGCGCGTCGAACCTCATAGTTCCGCCCTCGGGCAGGACTCTCTCAGGCGGCATGGATCCGGCTGCGCTTTATTTTCCAAAGAAGTTCTTCGGCGCCGCGCGTAATATCGAAAACGGCGGAAGCCTCACGATAATCGGCACATCGCTCGTCGAGACGGGAAGCAGGATGGACGACGTCATATACGAGGAGTTCAAGGGGACTGGCAACATGGAGATACACCTCTCCAGAAAGATCTCCGAACAGCGCATATTCCCGGCTATCGACATCACGCGCTCCGGCACCAGGAGAGAGGATCTCCTGATGAACGAAGAGGAACTCCAGCGCCTCTGGGGTCTGCGAAGAAAAATCGCGAATATGGACGAAGCTGAGGTTCTTTCGCTTATAATGGACAGATTGAAAGCGACGACGTCGAACAAGGAGTTTTTGGGTACAATTAAAATGGGCTAGGGAAAAGTTGATTTATTTTGAGAGGCCAAAGGGGTAAACAGAAAAAACGAAATATCGCCAGCGTTTCCCTTGATCGAACGGCTCCGTTCCTCCCGCGGCCCGAGGGGGTTTTTAAGTGAACATACGGAAAAGGCGTTTTTTCATCGCGATACTGGTGGCGATGCTCTCGCTCACGTACAGTTGCGTCAGCCACGCGGCCAGAAACGCTGGCGCGTATTGGTCGGGCCTCGACTCCGGCGATTCCGAATACGATTTCGAGTCCGGCTACGTCGTGGTCGACGCGATAGATGTCCGAGCCGTCGGCAACATCTCTGGGGGGATAGGCCCATTCCTCGGCGACGGGCCATTGTTCAGCGAGGAAGAGACCATTCTGGAGGAAGAGTACGAAGAGGCGCCGCAGCCAGATCCGGCCGACGCGCAAAACAGCGCCGAGACAGGGCAGCCGGCCGAGTCTCCCTACTGGAAGGAGATAAAAGTGGCGTCCGGTGAGACACTTTCAAAGATATCCGAAAAAAACGACATGGCGATCAAGCACATCATGACCGCGAACGAACTCACAGACCAGCATAAACTGAGGCAAGGCCAGCAATTGTACATACCTCTCAGCCCGGATTTCGTGCCCGAAACTCTCGCTCACGTAAAAAAACTGAAAGAGGACGTCATCGAGAAGAGGAAGCAGGCGGCGCCCTTGAAAATAACGAACTACGTTATCAAAAACGGCGACACGTTATGGAACGTCGCGAACGCGTTTAACCTCGACGTCAACTCGCTGTTCGGCAGCAACAAGATATCCGGCAACGACATTCTCAAGGTCGGAAACACGATAAGAATTCCAAATCAGGACGGTATTTTCGTAAAGATAAAACCCGGACAGACCGTGAGCGCCCTCGCAAAGGAGTATGGCATATACATGGAGGCCATTCTTTCCTCGAACGCTCTCAAGGAGGGCGCGGCGCTCACGCAGGGCGCCGAGATTTTCCTCCCCGGCGCGAAAGTGGCGGCATTTGTGGAGTCTGCCGGCGGTCGCAGGACAGTCGTGCAGGAGCCCGCAAGACGCGGTTTCGGCTGGCCCGTCGTCGGCAAAATATCCAGCCCGTTCGGTCGGCGCAGGGATCCGGTGCGCGGCGGAAGGGATTTCCATACAGGGCTTGATATCAGGGCGCCGCGAGGCAGGCAGATAGTTGCCGCCGCAGCCGGAAAAATTGTCCACTCCGGATGGATGGGCGGTTATGGGAGGACGATCGTCATATCCCACTCCGGCAACACAACCACATTGTACGGCCACTGCAGTAAACTTCTCGTTCCTGTTGGGAAGACAGTGAAGCGCGGCGACAGAATAGCGCTCGTTGGGAGCACCGGAAGGTCCACCGGAAACCACCTGCACTTCGAGGTGCGCAAGGGCGGAACTCCGATGAATCCTCTCAAGGTTCTGAGATGACCGAAAACTGGAGGATTTTTAAATGGCAAAATTCATATTTGTAACGGGCGGCGTCGTCTCCTCGCTCGGAAAGGGAATAACGGCCGCCTCGCTCGGAACCCTTCTCAAAAGAAGGGGTCTTCGCGTCTCCATTATCAAAATGGATCCGTACCTCAACGTGGACGCCGGCACAATGAACCCTTTCCAGCATGGCGAGGTGTTTGTGACTGACGACGGCGCCGAGACGGATCTGGATCTCGGCCACTACGAGCGGTTCATAGACGAAAAGCTGAGCTACAACAACAGCGTCACGGCCGGGAAGATATATTCCGAGGTTATAAGCAAAGAGCGCAGGGGCATGTACAACGGCGGCACGGTTCAGGTCATCCCGCACGTCACGAACGAGATACAGGAGAGCATACTGCGAGTCGCCGACGGTCATGACGTCGTCATAGCGGAGATAGGCGGGACAGTGGGCGATATAGAGGGTCTGCCGTTCTTGGAGGCCATTCGCCAGATACCCGGCAGGGTAGGCCGGGAGAACATCCTGTACTGTCATGTAACCCTCATTCCGTATATAGCGGCAGCGGGCGAACTGAAGACGAAGCCGACGCAGCACAGCGTGAACGAGCTTCGCCGCATAGGCATCCAACCGGACATAATAGTCTGCCGCTCGCAGTTGCCGCTCAAGCCCGACATGAAGGACAAGATCGCGCTTTTCTGCAGCGTGCCGAAGAGTTGCATATTCGAGGCGCTGGACGAGGCCACGATCTATCGCGTGCCCATATCCCTGCAGAATCAGGGGCTGGACAGGCTCGTGCTCGACAAGCTGGGCCTCGCGTGCGTCGATAGTTTCGAAGTGCGGGACTGGCTGGATTTCCTCGACATGATGGATCACCCTGCCAGTGAGATAGACATAGCGCTGACCGGCAAGTACACGAGCATAAAGGACGCTTACATGAGCGTAAACGAGGCGCTGACCCACGCCGCGATACACAACCGCCTCAAGGTCAATATAACGCCCATAGAGGCTGAGGAGATCGAGAGCAGGGGCGCTGGCGAAGTGTTTCGCGGCATACACGGCATATTGGTCGCCGGCGGCTTCGGACTGCGCGGCATGGAGGGAAAGATATCCGCGGCCGGTTACGCCAGGGAGAACGGCATTCCATACTTCGGCCTCTGCCTGGGAATGCACGCGGCCGTCATAGACTTCGCCCGCAACGTCCTGAGTCTCTCGTCGGCGAACAGCTCGGAGATGGATCCAGGGACGCTGAACCCGGTCGTGCACCTCATGGAAGAGCAGAAAAAAATCGAGGGGCTCGGCGGCACCATGAGGCTTGGGGCTTATCCATGCAAGCTGAAGAAGGGCAGCCGGGTTCACGAGGCATACGGAGATCTCTCCGTTGTGTTCGAGCGCCACCGCCACCGCTACGAGTTCAACAACAGCTACCGGGACAGGATGGAGGCGGCCGGATTGAAAGTCACCGGCTTTTACGAGGAGAAAAATCTCGTCGAGATAGTGGAGTTGGAGGATCATCCCTGGTTCGTCGGGGTGCAGTTTCATCCTGAGTTTCTTTCGAGGCCGTTGCGTCCTCACCCGCTCTTCAGGAATTTCATAGCCGCCGCAAAGAATCTCGCGCAGAGGGGATAATTATAAATATTTGCAAAACGAGGAGGTTTTCCCAAAATTATGAAACGTATCGCTGTAATCGCAACAGCCCTTCTTCTGGCTTTTAATTTGGCAACTTCTCCCGCCGCGGCGGAGGACTCGTTAGAAAACCTGCCGCTCGAGGGCCTCGAGAAGATAGAGAGCATAGTATATGGAACTCCGGGCGCCGGCGGGCTCCTTCTGCGGCTTTCGAAAATAGAGAGGGATCTGTTCGGCATGGAGCTTCCCGGGAGCATGACGGAGAGGCAGGCCGCGCTCGTGAACTTCGTCGAGAAGGGCGCGTCCGGGCAGCCGTCGCTTCTTTTTAAAGTCGCCGTTGCCGAGTGGGTGACGCTTCGGAGGGTGAACTCCTCGACGGCGCTCGCCGAGAGAATATCCGCGCTCGAAGAGACGCTCGAGGGCGAGACGCAGGTCGGCGCTCTCTCCGCCAGACTGGAGAGGCTAATTACGAAGCTGATGCCAAACGGCGTAAGCTCAACAAACGTGACCGCGCCGGCGAATACCGTCTTCAGGGCTAAGTTCGTGAGCACCCTCACGGTTCGTACCGTCGCAAAGGGCGACGTAGTGGCGCTCGAGCTGACGGAGGACTGCATAATCGGCGGCGCGCTCGCGGCGGCGCGCGGGAATCGTCTTTTTGCCGAGGTGACGAGGGTCAAGATGCCGCGCAGCTTCGGCCGCCCGTCCGAGATAGACCTCGAATTCAAAAGCGTCGAATTTCTCGACGCGACGACAACCCCAGTTTTCATCGGCCCGGAGGCACAGAAGGCCGCTGACATCGACAAGGCGACCATAGGCGCGGCCGGGGCGAGCATAGCGGCAACCGTCCTGATCGGCCCCGTCGGCCTCGCTACGGGTTTTCTCGTGCGCGGCAGCGACAGACAGATCAAAGAGGGAACCGGCGTCTTTGTGGAGTCGCATGAAGCCGCGGTCGTAATGGCTTATGCTGCCCCAGAGGCCATGATTCGCCAGAGCATAGACTCCGACGCCGCGTCCCCGTCCGGGGGAGAGACGAGCGGCGTGATAACGGAATGATCCTCAGTATATGTGAATGACTCGTTCGCCTTTTAAAAATTTTTCCCGCGCTTTCATTGTTTTTATTCTGACAGTATCGTTTCTGTCGGTTCCGGGTGAACCGTCGCTCGCGGCTGAACGCGAGGATGCCCTTGCCATGCTTGACAGCTGGACTGCCATACGCTGGGGGGACGACAACCTGACGTGGGTTGTGCACTACCCGGACGAGTTCGTCGATCTGTGGGTGAAGTCGGAGGCCGACAGACAGAGGATGAACGCCGAGCAGGAGGCCGCATACCGGAAGTCATTTACTGAGGAGCTGAGAACTGGCGCGTCCACGACAATTTTACTCTCCGTCCACGCGTTCGGGCAAAACCCGGTAAACATATCGCCGCTCTCAAAAAATATAACTCTGATCGACCCCTCCGGCAAAAGGGTGTCCCCGATAGCGTTCGAAAAAAAACTCGACAGTCCCATGAACGGCCTTGTGCAGGGGCTGGTCTTTTTTCCCCGTCAGGAGAGCGAAAACTTCAGCATAGCGGTTAAGAGCCTCGCCCGTGACAGAGAGACGTTATTTGCTTTCGGCGGACAGACAATCGATACGTCGCCGCTCGCGACGGCGCCCGGCGTGGATACGCCGCAGGCGCAGTCCCAGCCGGCTGAGACCGTCGTAAAGATTCCCACTCCGCCAAAGCCGGTAAAACCGCCAACGCCGCCGGACAAGCCTGAAGCGCCGACGAGCGATGAGCCGGCCTTTTCGGCTGGCGGCGAGATATTCCCGCCGACGAGGCCTCCTCTGCCGCCGGACGACGCTGGGACTCCAGAGGAAACCCAGCCGGCCCCAACCCCGCAGACGTCGGCGGCGAGCTCCGCGAGCCTCGGGTCGAGGCAGGTTCTCGAGATCTATCTCAATGCCTGGATAGCCGGCGACACGGACGTCATGTATACGCTGTTATCCGCGGAGTCTCAGACGAAGCTGTCGAAGGAGCTTTTCGCGAGGGACATGATGTCTGACAGCTTCAGGCGCGCGCTCAAAGAGGGTTATAAAACGGACTGGTCCGGCGAGACCGCGAAGGTCACTGTCGCGAAGAGGATATTATTCATGAAGACGCTCGACAGCAGGCAGATAAAATTCGTCAAGGAGGGCGAATCCGCCCGTGTCTCGTGGTAAAATCAAGTGGCTGGCTATAATGGCCTTTATATGCGTAGCCGCTTATTACTTCTGGCGCGACCTGAACCTGCCCATGAGGATTGGTCTCAAAAACCTGCCTGACATAGTCGTCGAAAATCTTGACTTCAGGAGGACTGTGGGAAGCAGGGATGTGAGGCTGCAAGCGTATGCGGCCGAACATGAATCGGGATTTATAAGGGCGACGGACATAACCATTAGCGTGAAGGAGCTGAACTCCGGCAGAGAGACGTCCATGCGCGCCGAAAAATGCGAGTTCTCCGAAGACGACTCGTCCGCGGTCGAGATAAAGTCGCTCGATGGATACGTTTTTCTGGGGGACAGGAGCGTCGATGTTTCGGCGCCGTCCGCTTCGTACGAGAGATCCTCGGATGTCTGGCGCTTCGAGGAAGGTTTGGATCTGTCCGATGATGATATTTCAATAACCGGCGGAACTGGCGCCATAACCTCGGCAGGGGTCGTCAGCCTCGAGAAGGGAGTCATAGTGCGTTGGAGAGTGGAATAGGGAAAGGCTTCCGGCCGTTTTTGCGGCTATTTTTCTTTTTTCTCGCCTCTTTGTCGCTGTTCGCGCACGTTCTCCACTCCCCGAAAGAGGCGCAGGCCGCCGAGGAGGTAAAGCTCGACGCGGACAGCATATCGTTCGAGGAGTCGACCGGCGTCGCCGTCGCTGAGGGGAACGTCAGGATAGAGAACGACGAAATGAGGCTTTTGGCGCCGTACGCCGAGTACGACAGCCTCACACACAACATCCGCGCGGTTTCGACCCCCGAGGGTTCTGTGACGTTCACCTCGTCCAGCGGGAGAATAAGCGGCGAGAAGCTAGATTACAACGTCGAGACGAGGCGCGGTCTCTTTACGAGGCCGAACGGCAGGGTCGAGTCCTTCTACGTGAAGGGCGACTCCATAGAGGTCATGCCAGTTTCGGAATTCACAGGAGTTAAAAAGGGCGAAAACCAGAGTGACGCGCAGGAGGATCTCGCCGGAAAATGGAGAGGAGTCGTGGTTACGACCTGCAACCACACCGATCCGCATTATCGCCTCGAGTCAAAGGAGCTTTCCGTGATTCCCGGCAGAAGGGTCGTGATCAAAAAACCGAGGGTCTACCTGGGCGACGCCCTGATCTTCACATACCCATTCGACTATCTCGTCGACGTCAGCGGCGGAGCGCGTTTCGACAGGCAGTATATATTCCCGAGGGTGGGCTACGAATCCGGCAAAGGCCTTGGAGTCGGCATTGCCGGCCCTATTCTCTGGGATACTGGCGCTCTGAACATGGAGGTCATCTGGTGGTCGAAAGATATATGGGAGGGCGAAGCCCTGCTGCGCCAGCAGATATCTCCCTCCTTGGAAGGCCTTGACGTCTTCGGAGGCATAAAGAGGGCGTACGACAAAGACACGGGAGAAACTGACTGGCGTCCGAGGTGGGGCCTGGATTACGAGTCGAAAGGCTGGCGCGCGCAGCTCCTCTGGTCTCAGCGGGAGCTCGTTTCGCTGGAGAAGTCGACTGGTTTGGACTCGCGTTATGTCGTCTGGCGAAAACCGGAGTTTCAGGTCGCAAGCCCCTGGTTTGACGACGCCGCGGCCTCCGGGCAATTCAGATTTTTCGCGACCTGGGGGAAGTACGAAGACTCGTCGGCGCCGAACATGCAAACCGTCGAGAGGGCGGGCATAGGCGCGCAGATTTACGGCGAGCTGGCAGGCGGATCAAACTTCCAGCCCTTCTATAACGCCATCTATTGGCATTATAAATATAATGACGACATGTTCGACTCACAACAGATAGCCGAGGCGGTTCTCGGCGCGCGCTGGGGAATAGGGGATTTCGACATGGAGAGCGCTTACTTGAGAAGATGGACTTGGGGCAGCTCTCCGATGAGGTGGGACGACTACGAAGCGAGGGAGGAGATTTACCAACAGATAGGGGTGCGTCTGCCGAGCAAGTCGCCCGACTACTGGTGGAGGGTCTCCGCGCGCGGCGCGTACAGCCTCGACACAGAAGATCTCGCCGAGATGACCTACGCGGCTGTTTATAACCACCACTGCATCCAGTGGGAGGCGCTTTACAGGGACGACCTTAAAGGCCGGGACGACTGGTTTGGCCTGAAACTCACGATAAATGCCTACCCGGAGTCCGGCGTGCGCCTGATGGGAAGTGAGCTCTTCGACCCATTCAGGGCGCCGGATGAACTTGCCCCGAATTTCGTGAGCGATACCAAAAAAGTGAAAAAAAATTGAGATGAAAGGCGTTGTGTTCGACGTGAAGCGCTACTCGCTTCACGACGGCCCGGGCATACGCGTGAGCGTCCACCTGAAAGGCTGCCCATTATCCTGCCTCTGGTGCCACAACCCGGAGAGCCAGGATTTTTCCCCGAGACCTCTCTTCCGCAAAGATCGCTGCGTCGCGTGCGAGGCATGTGTCTCCGCCTGTCCGAACGGCGCGGTCGCGCCGCTTGTGAGCCGGCTGGAGACGGACGTTTCGCTCTGCCAAGGCGCGGGCGAGTGCGCAAAAGTCTGTCCCTCCGGGGCGCGCGAGATATGCGGCCGGGAGATGACCGCCTGCGGCGTGATGCGTGACGCGCTGAAAGAACGAGTTTTTTTCGACCAATCCGGCGGCGGCGTTACCATCACAGGCGGCGAGCCCATGAGCCAGCCGGCGTTTGTGATGGAGCTGCTGGAGGAGTGCAAGAGGAACGAGATTCACACGGCGCTCGACACGAGCGGTTTCGCGGGCGAGTCCGCGGTAATGGATACCGTCCCCCTAACCGATCTCTACCTTTACGACGTAAAGATCATGGATCCGGGCAAACATCGCGAGTATACGGGAGTGGACAACGACATAATACTGTCGAACCTGAAGAAGCTGGGCGAGCGAGGCGCGTCGATCCACGCCCGGATGCCGTTCATCCCAGGCGTAAACGCCGACGACAAAAACGTATTGGCAACGGCCGAGTTCCTGTCCGGAGTGAAGGGCCTGCGCCTGCTTCACCTGCTGCCATATCACACGGCCGCCGAGGATAAACACGACCGATGGGGTATGGAGTATCGCCTGAGAGGAACGTTCCCCCCAACGGAACAGTCCTTGCGCCGCGCGGCTGAGATTGTTGAAAGCAAAGGGGTGAAGGCAATTTATAATTCATGATTCATATTTAGGTCTCTAACGATAAATCGACTCTCGCGTAAACGCGCTATCGACGCGCTGAGGGCGAGCGGTTATAATTTGCCTGTTTGGAGGTGCGGCTGCATGGATTTTATAAGAGAGTACAACAGGGTCTACGCGAAAGATGAAAGCGGACGAGTCGTGGCGGAGGTCACATTCCCTCCCGCCGGAAACGGCATCGTCGACATAAACCACACGTTTGTGGACGACTCTCTGCGCGGCGGGGGCATTGCTTCCGAGCTGCTCGAGAATGCATACGACAGAATAAAATCTGACGGCAAGAAGGCGCGTCTTACGTGCGCCTACGCCGTGAAGTGGTTCGAAAAGCGCCACGACAGGCGAGATATTTTGGCCGAGGTGGCCAAATAGGAGACAGGGTTTACCAACATAGACAAGATTTGTTTATCTCTGGGAGGAATTTTCATGCTTTATGATTTCGACACGCCAGTGACCCGAATTGGAACGGATTGCGAGAAGTGGGACAAACTCGCCGAGGTCTTTGGGAGAAGCGATCTTCTGCCGTTCTGGGTGGCTGACATGGACTTCAAATCCGCGCCGGAAATTATCGACACTCTGCGCGAGAGGGTGGATGCCGGAGTTTTCGGCTACCCGATAATGGCCGACAGCGCGAAGGAGTCCGTGTCCAACTGGCTCAAAACGAGACATGGCTGGTCTGTCGGGCCGGAAACGGTCAACTTCACGCCTGGAGTCATCTCAGGGCTCTCCGCCGCGGTGTACGCGTTCAGCGATCCCGGCGACGGGATTGCCATCCAGACGCCGGTCTATCCGCAATTTTTCAAGCTCATAAAGCTCAACGGCAGAGAGGTCGTCGAGAACCCGCTCAAGGAGACCGACGACGGTTATGTGATCGATTATGAAAATCTTCGCGAGTCGCTCGGACATAATGTGAAAATACTGCTCCTGAGCAACCCGCACAACCCGGTGGCGAGGGTCTGGAGGGCGGATGAGCTCTCGCGTCTCGCCGATATATGCATAGAGCGCGAAGTGGTCGTGCTATCGGACGAAATACACCAGGATCTCGTATTCAGCGACGCGAAACACCTGCCGCTCGGCCTCGTCGCCCCCCAGCTCGCCCCGTTTCTCATAACATTCGTAGCGCCGAGCAAGACGTTCAACATCGCCGGGCTTTCGGCCTCCGCCTGGGTCGCGACCGACAAAAAAATAACGGAGAGGTTCAAGCGCGTACTCGCGGGCCTGCACATCGCTGAGGTCAACATGCTGGCTATCGCGGCGCTCGAGACGGCTTACCGCAAATGCGCCCCCTGGCTCGACCAGCTCATGGTCTATCTCGAAAAAAACCGCGAGCTCGTGGAGACGTTCCTGAGGGATCGTCTGCCGAGGGTGAAATTGAAACACCCCGAGGGGTCATTCATTTTCTGGCTCGACTTCAGGGACTATGGCCTGAACAACGCGGAGCTCCAGCGTTTGCTTATAGAGGACGCCCGCGTCGCGCTGAGCCCAGGCATCAACTTCGGCGCGGCCGGCGACGGTTTTGCCCGTCTCAACACAGGCTGCCCCAGAGCCCAGCTTGAAGAGTGTCTCAAACGGATCGAAAAGGCACTGTCCTCCTCGAGCGGAGTCCAGATCTAGAGGACGTCTCGGAATGAGCGAAAAAAACGCATTGAAAAAATTTTGCCGCTTCAACGCCGATGGCAGGACGTACAACGGGGTCCTGCGGGGCAGCATGGTCGACATCGTCGAGGGCGACATCTTCGGGACGCTCTCCGACATGAGAATGAGCTACCCGGCCAACCGGGTCAAGTTCCTGCCGCCCATCACCCCGACAAAGATATGGTGCGTCGGCAGGAATTACGCCGGACACGTCAGAGAGCTTGGGAACGACTTGCCGAAGGAGCCGCTGATATTCATGAAGCCCCTTTCCACGCTCGCCGGCAGCGGCGACCCGGTGCGTATACCGGACTGGGCCGGCAGGGTGGACTACGAGGGCGAGCTTGCTGTCGTCATCGGCAGGAAGTGCCGCAAAGTGACGGAGTTTGAAGCCCTGTCGTACGTCAAGGGCTACGCCTGTTTCAACGACGTCACGGCGCGAGACCTCCAGATAGACAATCACTGGACGCGGGCGAAGGGGTTCGACGGCTTTGGGCCTTTTGGCCCGGCTATCCTATTGACAGACAAAATGCCGGACGACGCTAGAATAACGACGCGGCTCAACGGCAGCGTCATGCAGCAGGACGTTTTCGCGAACATGATATTCACCGTAGCGAGGATAATAGCTTTCATCAGCAGGTTTGCCACGCTCGACGCGGGCGACATAATCGCGACCGGGACGCCGGAGGGCATTGGCCGGGTGCAGCCGGGCGACACTGTGGAGATTGAGATCGACGGCATAGGCCTCCTCAGCAACCCGTTCATATCCGACTGACGCGCTTCAAGTTTTGAAGGAACTAGACAGGAAAGGAACTGATGAGACACGACAGATGCCGCGGGCGTCCGACCGACATGGGTCAAGCTTTATGGATATTCCGGGCTTGACTCGCTGAAACACGCGCTTTTCGAGCGGGCTGGAGACGCATACGCGTATATGCTGCCGTCGCTCTCGAACTCCGACGCTCTCCTGGACGTTCTGCGCGGCGACGGTTTTTTTGGGGAGAAACCCTCGATTTGGAGCTGGTCGGAGATGTACGCGAATCTTCTCCCCCGTGCCGAGCAGCGCCGCCAGATTGACCCGCCGGATCACAGACTCATACTCAGGCACATATTGGACAAAAACCTCGGTGAGCTAGACGAAAGAGGTCTCATGACGCCAGGAGGCGTGCGCCGGCGTGGGTTTATCGACGTCTTGAGCGCCTCGGTGAGAGAACTGCTGCTCGAAGGCGTCCCGCCCGACATGCTGCTTCTCGGCGCCGCCGATCTCGGTTCGACCGGCAATAAAAATGCCGCCTCTCTCAGGGATCTCCTATACAGGCTTTACAGTGATTACCTCATATACCTCGAGGAGAACGGCCTCGCGGACAACTCGCAGATCCCAGCGCTCATCGCGGACTATTTATCGGACAGCCCGCGCAAAACACATGAAAAGCCCGGAAATCAGGCGGCGGTTCTTTATTGGGTCGGTTTCCTGTCGCTCACCGGCTCTCAGCTCCGGCTCGTCAAAATATTGAGGGAGCGGGGCAAACGTATGGTCTTTTTTATACCGGAAACGGGCCTAGAAAATTTTCGTGACCTCGCCGAACAACTAGACATGCCGAAAGAGCCCCTCGACGGCGGCTTTGGCCGGCGACCCGCCGTGCCGCTTATCGCGTCGGACATCTACGAGCAGTACGAGGGGACGGCGCGCGAGATCGAGCGCGCCAGCCGCGGCCTTGGCCCTTTGAGCGGAGCGCTCGGACGGGGTTCGTCCCCCCAATATCTGGACATAGGTATTTTAGCGCCGCGCGAACGGCTGCCGCTTTTGGCCTCCGCGCTCGCGAGGCGGGGGATTCCATACCAGTCTCGCTCCGAAACCACGGTCTCCGAGACACGCCTTTTGGAGACGGCGCGGATGGCTTGGGAGGCGTACAGCCTCGGCTGGCCGGCCAGGAGGACGCTCAACATATTGAAAAGCTCATTCGGCGACTCGCTCTTTGGCAATGGACAGGGCTCGAACGCGTCGCTTCCGCCCGATGGCCTCGAGGCGTGGCGAATCGCCTTAGCGGACTCGGTCGAGCCGCTTGCCCTGCTCGAAAACCTGAACTCGTTCTGCGAGTACATAAACGCGCCCCCAGGGCGCGGCCCGGCAGAGCTATTGCGCGCTCTTCTCGGCGTCTGCGGCGACGAATGGGAGCGGCGTCTCTCGCGCGAGGTCGGCGGAGACGCGTCCATGGACTTCGCGTTGCGCCAGCTTTCGTCGTCGCGGCTTGAGATAGAGCAGAAGCTCGATATGATGGAAAAACTCACCCCGCCGACAGGCCCGGCTATCGAGTCCCGCTTCAGGGGAGAGGACGCGATCGGTTTCCTTTCCGACTGGGCGCGAGAGGCCGCGACGGCTCTGCCGCTGCCTCTTCGCGGAGCGGTCGCCCTTTATGACTCCCCTCCTCCCGTTTTAGTATCCCACAAGTTATGGATAATGACCGACGTCGACCCAACGCGCTTCCCTGGCCCCTCGTCCGACCAGCCGCTCCTCGACGGAGCGCTCAGAGAGAGCGTGAATAACAGCGAGATCGTTCACCTCCCGACAATACACGAAAAGCGTGAACAACGCGAGGCCCTCTTCAGGCGTCTCATCGCCATAGGCGAGGACTCCACTCTCGCGGTTCGCTCAGCTCGCGACTCGCGGGGCAGAGAGCAAGGCGACTCGCCCTTTCTCGCCTCGCTCCTCTCGGATCCGGATTCGGGCTGGGTGAGGCGCGAGACCATTTTCTGCGCCTTCGACCCGTCGTCCGAGGGAGACCAGATACGACGCGGCGTTTTCCCCAGGGTAGGCCGAGCCCGCGATTTTGCCGCTTTTCCTGGGAAATTTCGCGTGGCGCCCAGCTCCATCGACGAGTTTATATCGTGCCCTTTCTCCTATTGGTGCGGACATATCGCCCGATTTGAGCCGCCTCGTCCCGCGCGGGCCGAGGCCGGCGCGCTGGATCGCATGTTACAGGGCAGCGTCGTGCACGACATCTGGAGGATCGTCTGGAACGTCTATCTGGAGCGGGGCGAGACGCCGCTTTCCACGACGCTTTTTATGTCGTGGGACGAAGCGCTCTCCATCTTGGGCGCGAAATACCCCGAGTTGGGCGACCCGCGCGCGAGGGCCGCTCTCACCTCGCTCAAAGGCGCCATGTCTCGCGTCGCCCTCCTCCAGGACGACGTCGAGGCGAGGGCTGACGCCGCCGGGTTTGTGCGGGAGAGGACGGAGTTCGAATATGAGCTTCCTGTTTTCGAGCTGGAAAACGTGATGTTTCGGGGCAAGGCCGACAGGATCGATTTCTGGAGTGACCTTGGGATCGTGGCAATAGACTACAAGCTCGGCAACAGCGCCAGGTACAGGGACAGCCTCCAGCTCGCGTCCTACGCGGCTATACTCGAAGCGTTCGGTACGCGGGTCGCCGGTTTTGGTTACGTCGGACACAGGGACGGCGGAATAAGGGGCAGTTGGTCGGCCGGCGCGGCTGATATTTATAAAGGGGGCTCAAAAACGAGGGACGCCGGACTCGACGAAAAAATTTCTGACGCGCTCGAAGCTATGAAGCGCATAGACTCCATCATCGGCGAAGGGAACTTCACGGCGAACTACGGTTCTGTGGACTGCAAATTTTGCCAGTGGGGGACGATCTGCCGCCGCGCCGAGATGTACGGCGCCGCTGTGGCCGCCGATTTCGACGACGAGGAAGAAAACAATGTTCTCTGGTGAGTTGGAGAGACTCCTCCTGCCTCTAATCGAGGGCGAGCGTGAGGAGCAGCGGCTCGCGATAAGGTCGAGGCGAGGGCTCACGGTGGTGAGCGCCGGGGCCGGAACCGGAAAGACGCACACTCTGGCGCGGCGTTTCGCTTGGCTTCTGGCTACGGATCCGGATTGCCGCGTCGACGAGATACTGACCCTGACGTTCACTCAGCTCGCCGCTAACGAAATGCGCGAGCGCATAAAAGCGACGCTTCGAACGTGGTACGACTATGACAGAAAAAACCTCGGGCACCTTCGCGACGCCATAGAGCGCGTCGACGAGGCGTACATATCGACGATTCACTCTTTCGCGCTCCGTGTTATCCGTGAGTCGGGGCTCGACCTCGATATAGACCCAGGGTCGTCGCTTATCGGCGACGCCGCGGAGAGCGAGTTTTGGGACGACTACAGCTGGAACCTCGCGACTCTCGCGGCGGACAGGGTGGCTGCCTCGCTCCCGAACGAGTGGCGCGGCCGTGTTTATGATTTTTTTCGCTCTCCCGGCTGCGTCCCATTTTTAAACTACTTCGGACCCCATACGATCGCCATGCTCGCGAAAGAAGCCGGCGAGGTCTTCGGCAGCAAAAACGAACATCCGGATGATCTGTTTTCGTTCCCTGCCGCGAGGGAGGAGCAGGTCGAGTCCTGGATCGCTTCCGCGCTCTCCCCGGACGTGCGCGAGCTTTGGGATCTCTGGCGCGACGTTGTTTTCCCCGCGATAGGGGAGCATCTCGATGGGGCGAAGGACGCGTTCAGCGGGAGGATAAGGGAGCTTCGCGATAAATGGGGGGCCGCGTCTCACGACGAGCGAGACGACGAGTCCGAGAGGGCATTTGCCGTTGAACTGATCGGCCGCGCCCTCTCTCCCCTTCCAGGCAAGTCGAAATTAAAGGAGCGCATAGAGGACGAGATAGGGGAGAAGCTCACGGACTGGAGAAAGAGGTATGAACGTGTCGCCGATATATCGGGCGCTCTCTTCCGCTCTCCGCCCTACTCCGTCGAGGAGGCCCAGGCGCGCCGTCTGCTGCTCGCCTCAGCGGCTATAGGGTGGAAAATCTGGGACGCTTACCGGCTTCGCGCAGGAGGGCTTTCGTTCTCTGACCTCGTCCGCTACGCGGAGCGTATACTGCGCGACGGGGATTACGGGCTCAGGTTCAAACACGTGATGATCGACGAGTTCCAGGACACGGACGGCCTTCAGGACGCAATGATTTCCTCCCTCGCGTCCGGCGAGACTAAAAAGGACGGCCGAACTCTTTTTGTGGTGGGGGACATCAAACAGTCCGTCTATCGCTTTCGCCACGCCGACCCTGGCCTGTTCGCCGGTTATATAGAGCTGGGCGAGCTCGATAAAACGGGCGGCGCTATCCACATTCCGCTCACTTGCAGTTTCAGGATGAACGGCGCGATGATGGACGCCATCAACAGCGTATTCGGCTCACTGTGGCGTGACGGCGTTATCGAGGCGAGGGGCGCGCGCTCGGTCAGGTATGAACCGCTTATGCCCCCGCGCGACGCTCCGTGGTGGGAGGAGCGCAACTCCGGCGCGTCCCGGACAGCTCCGTGCGAGATTTTTTTGTGCCGGAACGACAGCGATCTGTCCATGGGCGAGAAACGAAAAAAACTCGCCTCCGGCCTTGCGCAAAAACTGCGGGCCATTGTCGACGGCGGCGAGTCGATATGGGATCGCGCGGAGAAGACCTTCCGTCCGGCGAAGTGGAGCGACATCGCTTTGCTCGTACCGACTCGGACGCCGTACCTCGTGATCGAGGAGGCCTTCGAGGAGGCTGGGATACCGGTCGTTTTTGGGAGCGGCAGGGAGTATTTCAACAGGGGCGAGGTTCGCGACGCCGTAAATCTTCTCCGCGCCCTCGACGAACCGCTGGACGACTACGCGCTCGCAGGGTGGATAGAGTCGCCGTTCTCCGGCGTCAAACCCTTGGCGGCCCTGAACCTCGCCATTTTGCGCTGTGACGGTTCGCCATTGTTATCCTCGTTTTCGGATCATTTTCCCGACGAGACCTCCAGATTCATGGCGCTGAGGCGGAGGGCGCATCTCGCCGGGCCGTCGTCCGCGCTGCTCTCGCTGATCGAGGATCAGTCGTGGCTGGCGGTGTACAGAGCCGAGACGCGTCTCCGCGTCATGTCGAACATCAGGAGGGCAATCGAGATAGCGAGGGATTACGAGTCCTCTATCGGGGCGAGTCTGTCGGGCTGCGCTGACTACCTCGGGCGCGCGATGAGGGGCGGAGAACCCGTCGAGGAGCCGGACTCGTCCGAACAGGGCGGGGACTTTGTGCAGGTGAAGACCGTGCACGCGTCCAAAGGCCAGGAGTTCCCTATTGTTGTCCTGATGGGCATGGAGTCGCCCGTGCGGAGCGGCACGCCTCGGCGCGCTTCGGTATCACGCCGTCTGGGGATCGTAGCTCGAAAACTGCCGATTTGCAGTGAGCCGGGCGACTCTGACGAGATTGAGTCCGTCTTGGCGAAGTGGCACTCGTTCATCGAGGAGATGGAGGAGACGGACGAGAAAGAGCGCCTTATGTACGTCGCGATGACGAGGGCGCAGGAGAGGCTAATCTGCTGCGCCGTCCACGACGGGAAGGCGAGCGAAAAAAACGACAAAAATAGCTGGATCGAGTGGCTGCTTCGCGCGAACGACGAAGGTAAATTTCCAGTGACGTTTGTCGAGCCTGAAGCGCCCAGCGATGGCGGCCGCTGGATGACACGAGAAAAATCCGCTGAACTCGAAAGAAGGCCCGCTTCGCCTATACCTGTCGAGGATGATTACCCCGGTCTCTCGCTCGCGAGCCTCTCCGCGACGGCTTACTCGCTTTTCATCTGGTGCCCGGCAGCGTACAGGATGAGGTACAGGCAGGGGAGGGCGCTTCGATGGAACATGTCGGCCGGCGACGGTTACGGTGGAGCGGACGTCGGTTCGCTCGCCCACTGGGTTCTTTCGATGTGGGACTTCTGCCCGGACAGCCTCGGGCGATTTTTGCCGCGGGGCGACATCGGCGAACATGATAGCTTTGCCAGAGGTCTGCCGGATTTTCTGAGGCCGATATTTGCCTCCGGAAGGAACAGAGGCGTTCTTCGGTCGTGGCTCGCCGAGTTCGCGGAGACGGACGAGTGCGTCAAACTGCGCGGGGTTTTGGAACAAGGGTTATTGAAAAGGGAGCTCCCGTTCTCCGTCCCGTTCGGCGGGGTGAACCTCGTCGGCAGCATAGACGTCTTCTGGGAGGACGAGACGGGCATACACGTCAGAGACTGGAAGATAACTCCCGCGGAGAACGCCCCTGACGAACTTTATCACGAGCAGGTGAACTTCTACGCGCTTGCCTGCCGCATTGCCGGGCTCGCCGGCGACGGCGCCCCTGTAGAGCCCGGCCTTTTCTACCTCCGCCCGTCGTCGTCGCCTGAGTCGCTTTCTAAGACGTGGCATGTAGAGAACTGGGGCCTTGTGGAAAGCTCCGTACGACGCGTCGCGCAAGAAGCCGCCTCTGGCCCCTTCGAGCCGACGCCGGGCCGTTGTTCCGGCTGCCCGTTCAAATCCTACTGTCCCTCCGGAACCAGTGAATGCCTCTGAAAATAAATCAGTGCTTACATTCGCGCCAATGTGGGTATCTGTGCTAAAATCCTCTTTAAGACCTGCTTAACATGGGGGTGTCGTATATGTTCGACTTCGGCAGCCGAGTCGTAAAGGATCTTTCAGAGAGTGAAAAACGCGATGTCGCGTCGCTTATAGATTCGTGCGGGCTCTCCTTCGAGGAGGGGGCCGAGCGCACTGTGCTCGTCGAGGATTCGGACGGCGGGCTCGCCGCGACGGCTAGCCTGTTCGGGAACGTCATCCGCATGGTGGCCGTATCGAGCGATCATCAGGAGGCAGGCCTCTCGGCTGTCGCCATTTCATGTCTTCTGACGGTCGCGAGAGCAGGCGGCCAATCCCACTTGTTCGTGTTCACGAAACCCGAGATGGCAGGCCGCTTCGCCTCGTTAGGGTTCCGCAACATAGCGGAGACGCCTGGGGTCTCGCTCCTTGAGATCGGCGAGCCGGGCGCGGCGGCGTATCGTAAATACCTCGCGGGGTTCCGCGCCGCGCTCGGGAATGACGCGTCGAGACGCGGCGCTGTTGTGGTCAACTGCAATCCGTTTACGCTTGGGCATCGATTCCTTATAGAGCGAGCGCTCGAACGATGCGACGTCCTTTACGTAATCGTTGTCGAGGCCGACATGTCGATCTTTTCGTTCGAGGACAGATTCGCGATGGTCAAATCGGGCACGGCCAACCTCAACGTGGCTGGCGCGGCGGATCGTCTCGCCGTAATAGGCAGTGGCGAGTACGCTGTGTCGTCCGCCACATTCCCGACATACTTCCTCAAGGAGCGAGCTCCGCTCCTCGTCGCGGAACAGCAGGCCCGGCTCGATGTCAACCTTTTTCTGAGGCTCTTCGTCCCGTCCCTGGGCGTAAAGGCGCGTTTTGTCGGCACGGAGCCTCTCTCGGAGCTGACGGCCGTCTACAACAGGACAATGCGCGAGGCACTCCCGCCGGGCGGCGTAGAGGTCGTCGAGGTGGAGAGGGCCGTCACGCCGAAGGGCGATGTCATCTCGGCGTCCGAGGCGAGGGCAAAGCTCTCCTCTGGCGAAGTAAACGACATCGGTGACTACCTCCCAGATTCCACGATAAAATATCTCAGGGAAAAACTTTCATACAGCCTGTGACGGCGGGGAAGATTATGGCGATAGACAAAAAGACATACGCGTTCCGCGGAACAACCTTCAGCCTCTTCACGGGTTCCCCTTGGAATAATGAAAAAAAATGCCGGTTTTGGATAAAAAAATAACCGCTCCGAGCGGCGTGGATATTCTTCCTCGGCTGCTGGCGGCCAGAGAGGCACGGGCATACCTTCAGCGCTTCTTTATCGGCAATGTGCGGTGGACTGGTTTTGTCCTTCAGATATCCCTCAACATCCCGGGCTGGCCGAAGAGGCTCGACGGCGACGAGGCCGCGATCGCGGCAGGCGAAGCCGCCATTCGCTCGGCGCTTCCCGTTCGCCCTTTCGCGAACGTTTTTTTGCGCGACGCCGCCGGCCTCGCCGCGCTCATGGCGTTCCGCGATTTACGCGGCGGCGGAGTCGAGCCGGACGTGAAAAACGTGAAAAAAATCTCCGCTGAGATCGAGCGGCGAGAGACGTGGGGGAGGGCGCTCGACATCGACGTCGTAACCGGACGCGGGCCGTTATCCCGCTCATCCGTCGGCCTCGAGCCCAGAAGGTGCCTCCTGTGTTCCGAAGACGCAAAGATATGCGCGCGAATGGGAAGGCACCGGATGGACGATCTGAGGGAGATGGCCGGGCGGCTCATATCGTCCGCTCGGCTGCGCTGATATTTTCGGTGGTATTCGCGCCTCCTCCGTAGTCTCTCTTCCGCAAACGTGTTAAACTTTTATTGAACGCGGTTTGATAAGAAGCGTGCGGGCCATTCCGCCCGCCCGACTTGTTGAGGTTTTATATTGCAAGTATCGAGAAATTCGAGAGGGGTTTTCATGATGGCGATTCCGTCGTTCGATCTCAAGCGCAACTACGCAAGGGTGGAGGGCGAGATAAAAGAGGCGCTCGACAGGGTTCTCGAGTCGCAGCATTTTATACTCGGGCCCGAGGTAGCGGCGTTTGAAAAAGAAGCGGCGGCTTATCTGGACGTTCCTCACGCCGTAGGAGTGGCTTCCGGCTCGGACTCGCTGCTGCTCGCGCTGATGACGGCCGGCGTCGGGCCAGGCGACGAGGTCATAACGACGCCGTTCAGCTTTTTCGCCACCGCGAGCTGTATAACACGTCTCGGGGCAAAGCCGGTGTTCGCCGATGTAGAGCCGGATTCGTACAACATATCGATGGAGCGCGTCCGCGAGGTCATCACCCCGGCAACAAAGGCGTTGATCCCCGTGCATCTTTTCGGCCAGCTTTGCCGCGTGGAGCAGATTAAAGAGACGATAGACGAAAACGGAATAGCCCTTGTCGAGGATTGCGCCCAGGCGTTTGGGGCGCACAGGACGGTCAAGGGGCGCATTGTGCGGGCCGGCGGCTGTGGGGGGTACGGGTGTTTTTCGTTTTTCCCGACGAAAAACCTCGCCGCTTACGGTGACGCGGGCATGACGACCTGCTTCGGCGATCGCGAAGCGGAGGAGCTGTCGAGGCTCCGGGTTCACGGGGCCTCGACCACTTATAAACATGACGAGGTCGGGCTCAACAGCAGGTTGGACGCCATGCAGGCGGCGATCCTGCGAGTGCGGCTGCGCCACATCGAGACATGGACGGAGGAGCGGAGAGAAGCCGCGAGGCGCTATGGGCTCCTTTTTGCCGAATATGGCGTTCTGGAGTTTATAACGCCGCCCGCGGAGACGCCGGGGAACCGCCACACATACCACCAGTACGTCGTAAGGGCGCGGCGCAGAGACGACCTCCAGAAGTTCCTGGCCGGCAGGGAGATAACTACCCGCGTTTATTATCCGCTCCCATTGCACATGCAGCCATGTTTCGAGTCCGCAGGGTACAAAAAAGGCGACATGCCGGTATCGGAGTCCTTATGCGGCGACGTTCTGGCTCTGCCGATGTTTCCGGAATTACAGCCGGAGGAGCAGGAGTGCGTGGTCGCAGCCATCGCGGAGTTCTGCGGAAGCGCCAGTTAATCTTCACCCTTCAGGCACTTGACAATAAATCGGCCCTTTTCTGCGGTAGCGCCGGTTAATCTTCACCCTTCAGGCCCTTGAGAATAAATCGGCCCTTTTCTGCGGAAGCGCCGGTTAATCTTCAGGTCAATCTTCACCCTTCAGGCACTTGACAATCTATGGCAAGCGCCACTTTTCGCGGGAGTCGAGGCTGGCGTCCCTAAGCCTGTCCAGAATAGCGAAGAGTTTTTGTCTCGACTCGTCGTCCAGTGGCAAAAGCGGAGGTCTGCATGGGCCGCCGTACAAGCCGGCCCGGTCCATCGCGGATTTCAGCCCCGGTACGCCGAACCTCGAAATTAGCGCGTCGTTCGCTATCAAAAGCAGACGCTGGAGGAGAAGGGCGTCGAGAACCCTCCCGTCCCTATAGAGGTTCATCAGCTCACGGCAGGACTCCGGGTATAAATTCGCGACCGCGAGGGTTCCGCCGACAGCGCCGATGGAGAGGGCTGGGAGAAAATAACTCGCCGACCCGCAGAAAACAGAGAAGCCGTTCGTGATATCCGCGCTGTTCGCGCGCGCGGCGATGTTCGCGAGCTTCGTTATATTGCCGGACGTGTCCTTTATGCCAATTATGTTAGGGTGGGCCGCGAGCGCCATAACCGTCTCGACGTCCATGTCGACGCAGGTGTTTGCCGGCATGTTATAGAGCACGATCGGTATAGGCGACGCGTCGGCCGCGTCATCGAAGAACCTCACGATGCCCGGCGCACCCTGGCCCTTGAAGTAATGCGGGGGCAGCAGCAGCACGGCGTCCGCCCCGGCGTCCGCGGCGGCGGCGCAACAGGTCATTGTATCCTGCGTCGTCTGCATGAACGCGCCTGTCAGCACATTTTTGCGCGGTTTCCTCCCGCGCTGCCCGTCGCGGTCAACGCGATCGAGGACGTCCCTCGCGATCGAAGTCAGGGTCGCCCGCTCGTCGATCGTGGTGAACGGCAGCTCGCCGTTTGATCCGCATACCACTATGCCGTCGAGCGACGACTTCGCCCATTTTTGCAGATTTGCCCTGAAAAGCCCCTCCAACACGGCGCCGTCCTCGCCGAACGACGTCGGAACCGGCGCGTATATGCCCTGTAAATTCAATGTTTCCACCCCTCTTGCGATTTGCGCGAGTCGTGCGACCCATAACCGAAATGGAGACGAAGGGAATATAGCTATTTCGCCAGTTAATCGCGATTAAGAGTTTTTTTATCTGAGGTTTTCATCAATTCGGATTGTTGTGCTTGTTGTAGTCATAAATTCATCCCCCTTCCGGCAATAAAGTAGAGCAATTCGCTTACATTGTCAATACGCGCGACACGACCTCGCGCCGCGCAATGCACAGCATTCAGGATGGTATAATAAGCGGCATAGCTGAGGCGGAAGCAAAACCCGGAAGATATCATTCTAATGGCAGAAGGGGGCGCTGTGCTTGGCTCAAGAGGGACGTATCCGCGTTGGCATTTGTTCGTGGACGGACAGCACGCTTTTAAAGAGCGAGTTTTATCCGCGCGGCCTCTCGACGCCGGCCTCGCGCCTCGCGTTCTACGCGACCCAGTTCGACACGGTCGAGGTCGACTCCTCTTTCTACGCCGTGCCGGATCCGGGGATCGCCTTCCGGTGGGTCGCCGGGACACCGAAAAATTTTCTGTTCGGCATAAAATCCTTTTCGCTTTTTACGTTCCACAGGGCGAAATTCCCCTCCCTTCCTCGCTGGCTCAGGGACGAACTGTCGGGCGGCGGCGGGGAAAACTCATTTGTGAAAAGGGACGATCTCTCGCCAGTTCAGCGCCGGCGGCTGTTCGATGACTTCATGGACTCAGTGCGGATCATCCACGAAGCAGGGCGCCTCGCTTATATACTCTTCCAGTTTCCCCCATACTGGCGTTTCAGCAGAGAGAACCTTCTTTATCTCAGGCGCCTGCGCGAGGTCTGCGGGCCTCTGCCTATAGCAATTGAGATAAGGAACGGCGTGTGGTTCGCGCCTGGCAACGAAGAAAAGTTCCTCTCCGTTTTGACGGAAGAAAATTTGGCCTACGTTGCGGTGGATGAGCCAAACGTCGCATGGACGGCCGGGCGCGAGTGGCCGCTCACGGCGGAGTGGGGGACGATAGCGCGGTTCCACGGCAGGAACGAGGCCTCGTGGCGCAAACCAGGCGCGTCCGTCCATGAACGCTTCGACTATGAATATCGCAGGGATGAACTCGATGAATGGGTGAGAAAAATACAGGAGAGGGGCAAGGCAAAACGAATTTTCCTGATGTACAATAACTGCGTTGGCGACAAAGCTGTGAAGTCTGCGAGGCTTATGTCCGAGATGCTCGATATTTCTCCGCCTATTTCGGGCGGCCAGAAAAATATTTTTTAGGTAAGGTCAATTTGCCCGTTTGCGGAGAAATTCGCTTTGAGGGATTTAATCGGCGTTTCCCTGGGCCGCCGCGATGGTTTATAATGGAATTCCTTATATATATGGATCGAAGGGAGAATTTTATGCTTCTTAAAAAAGAATTCGCGTTTGACGCCGCGCACAACCTCGTCAGGTACCATGGAAAATGCGAGCGGCTGCATGGCCATACGTACAGGATGTCAGTCACGCTAAAAGGAACCCCGGACGCCGAGGGGATGATCGCGGACTTCACAGAGGTGAAAAAAACGGTCGAGGACGAGATAATATCGAAGTTCGACCACTCGTATCTGAACGACATTCTGGAGCAGCCGTCGTCCGAAAACGTCGCGAGGTTTGTGTTCGAGAGGCTCGACCCGCTTCTCAGGGGGCCGAATTACGAACTTCACGAAGTTCAGGTGTGGGAGTCGCCCAACTCCTCCGTGACCCTCGGGCGAGAGGACTTATAGGTGGCCGCTCATCCCATTTCATCTGTAAGAGCGGTTATTTTCGACTTCGACATGACGCTGGTCGACAGCAGTCTCGCCGTGACGGAGTGCATGAACATGATGGCCGACGCCAAGGGCTGCCGGAGGGTTACGAGGGAGGAGATGCTCGCCGTCATCGGGAAGACGCTCGAGGACGAGTGGCGGCTGCTCTGGGGCAGGTGCGAGCCGGACTGGCTCGATTATTACCGGACGAGCTTCGTCGACGCCGAGCTTGGGCTGATAAAAGAATTCGAAGGCACGAGGCCGGCGCTCTCGTCTCTCAGAGAGCTCGGCATAAAGATCGGCGTCGTCTCCAACAGGAAATACGCGCGGCGCGCCGTGCGGCTCAGCGGCATAGCCGATCTCACGGACGTAGTCATAGGGCTAGAGGACGTGACTAACCCGAAGCCGCATCCGGAGCCGCTGCTCCTCGCCCTGGAACGCCTGAGCTCGCCGCCTGACGAGGCCATGTACGTCGGGGACACGGATATCGACGTCATGACAGCATCCGCGGCCGGAGTATACGCCGCTGGAGTCACGACCGGCAACTTCGACAAAAAAGGCCTTGAAGCCGCCGGAGCGGCTTTTGTCTGCTCGGACCTCAGGGAGCTGCCGGAATTTTTAAAAAGCCGCGTGGCGTTCGCAAACGTGAAAAATATCAAAAATCGACAGGAGATATAAAGGGATGGCCGAGAGGATAAAGACTTTGTTTTCGGACAACGCGCTTCGCGTGCTCGAAAAAAGATACCTGAGAAAGGACGACGCCGGGACGATTATAGAGAGCCCGGAGGAGATGCTCTGGCGGGTCGCCGCCGGCGTGGCGGAGGCCGAATCGTCATTTGGCGAGAGCAAGTCCGGGCAGACGGAGTGGGCGGTTAAATTCTTCAACATGATGGCGAGGCTCGACTTTTTGCCAAACTCACCGACACTCATGAACGCAGGGACGCCGCGCGGGCAGCTCTCAGCCTGTTTTGTCCTCCCTATTGGCGACAGCATGGAGGACATATTCGGCGCGCTTTCAGCCACGGCCCTAGTCCACAAAAGCGGGGGAGGGACTGGCTTCAACTTCTCGAACGTGCGCCCGGCGGGCGACAGGGTGCGCAGCACGTCCGGCGTCGCGTCCGGGCCTATTTCGTTTATGGAGCTGTTCGACCACACGACGGAGGTCGTAAAACAGGGCGGCACACGGCGTGGCGCCAACATGGGAATACTCGGCGTCTCGCACCCCGACGTGCTCGACTTCGTCAAGGCCAAGACGGAGAAGGGAAGGCTCACGAACTTCAACATATCCGTCGGCATCCCGGACTCGTTCATGGAGGCCGTGACGCTTGGAGCGGATTGGGATCTGATAAACCCGAGGACAGGCGAAAAAACCGGCGTCGTGAAGGCGTCCGAGCTATGGGATCTGCTGATAGAAAGCGCGTGGAAGACAGGGGATCCGGGCGTTCTTTTCCTCGATCGCATAGAGGCCGCAAACACCGTGCCGGCCTGCGGCAAACTCGACTGCACGAACCCGTGCGGCGAACAGCCGCTTCTTCCGTACGAGAGCTGCAACCTCGGCTCCATAAACCTCATACAGATGGCCGACAAACGGGGGGAGATGGACTGGACGCGTCTGGAGGAGACGGTGCGCCTCGCCGTGCGCTTCCTCGACGACGTCATAGAGTGCAACAACTATCCGCTCGAGTCGATCGCGAATATTACGCGAGGGAACAGAAAAATAGGCCTTGGCATAATGGGCTGGGCGGAGCTGCTTTTCGCGAGAGGTCTTCGTTACGGGAGCCGGGAGTCGACCGAACTGGCCGGGAAGGTTATGGGCTTCATACAAAAGACAGGGCACGAAGAGAGCGAGTCCCTCTCACGCGCGCGGGGGACTTTCCCCAACTGGGAGGGGAGCGTGTGGCATAAGCAGAACCGGCCAATGCGCAACGCCACCGTTACGACTATCGCGCCGACCGGGACGATATCGCTCATAGCGGAGTGTTCGAGCGGCATAGAACCGGTTTTTGCGCTCGCTTACAGGCGAAAGGCATTTGACAACGACACGCTCGTGTACATAAACTCATATCTTGAGGATGCCCTGAACCGCCTTGGCGAGCCCTCTGCCGGCGTGTTCGAAAAAGTCCTGTCGAGCGGCACGCTGACGGACGCGGACGTTCCGAGGAGCGTGAAGGACATCTTCGTTACGGCGCATGACATACCTTACAGCGAGCACATCCAGATGCAGGCGGCGTTCCAGAAGTACACCGACAACGCCGTCAGCAAGACGATCAACCTCCCGAACTCCGCTGAGGTAAACGACGTCAGAAACGCTTACCTCATGTCGTTCGAGAGCGGCTGCAAGGGGATAACGATATACCGCGACAGGTGCAAGGAGACGCAGGTGCTTTACATGGGCGCGGGCGAGGATGAAAAGGCGGAGACGGCGGCTATTCCAGGAAAGGGCGTGAAGCCGCGAAAGCGCCCGTCAAACTTGCAAGGCACTACTGTCAAGATACGGACGAGTTTTGGCAACTTGTATCTCACCCTGAACCTCCTGAGCGGGAAGCCGTTCGAGCTTTTTGCGACTCTCGGGAAATCCGGAAAGGACACCCAGGCGCACACGGAGGCTCTTGGGCGGCTCGTCTCGCTCTCCCTGCGAAGCGGAATCCCAATGAAGGACGTCATAGAGCAGTTGAAGGGTATAGGCGGGAGCCAGCCGGTTTTCGAAAACGACGGCATAATCCTGAGCCTGCCGGACGCCATAGCGCAGGGGCTCGAGCGCGCGATGGGGGAGACGGTCGAGATAGCGAGGGACGACATGTGCCCCTCCTGCGGCGCGCCCACGATACACGCGGAGGGCTGCGTTCGTTGCGTGTCCTGCGACTACTCGAAGTGCTACTGACGCGGGGATGAGCGGCGTTGCGCAGAAGAGAGCAGGGGGAGAAGCCTAAAAAAAAACTCGCGTATAAGGTACTATACTTTATCTCAGTGACGGCCATAGCCGTCGTATGGGTGTACGCGTTCCGCTCTTACTTCGAGCAGTACGACAGCATCCACCCGGAGATCACTTGGGCGCTCCCGTGGGTCGAGGTCGACTCGCTCACTGTGGATGGCGTCTTCCTCTGGAACGAAAAAACACTCCCGGCGCCAAGAGCCGGCGCGGTAAGCTTCCCGAGAGGGCGAGGCCCTGTGAGGGTCGCGAAAGGGGCTGTCGTGGCGAGAGTCGGCGCCGGATCGTCGATATCGGACGTGAGGGCGTCGGAGGAGGGATATTTCGTAGCTGGCGTCGACGGATTCGAAGGCAAATGGAGGTACGCGTACCTCTGGCCCGGCCAGGATGAACTTCCTGAGACCTCGCCAGTGAAATTGCTGAAGGACGGCGCGAGCGTGAAAAAGGGCGAAACCGTCGGAAAGTTAATTGACCAGCCGCAGGATCTGCGCTTCATTGGTTACGCGGATATAACGCCTAATCTTGAGAAAAACCTTGCGTCGAACGGAGTAATGGTTAAAATGGATCCATTGGACACGCCCTCCCACGCGCAGGTAAGGGTGTTCGACGTCATAGGGCATAAGGTCAAGATATACCTCACGATGCCGTGGTTTCCGCCGGACGTCACTCTCTCCAGAAATTACGAGCTGATGATAGAGGCCGGGAGCGTGGTGGGCGTCTCGATCCCGGAGTCCGCGGTCGCTGTAAAGGACGGTTCTAACGGCGTTTTTGTCCTCGCGGGCTCCGACGCGGTTTTCACGAAGGTGGAGGGACTCTCGATAGGCGGGTCGAAATTCCTCGTGACGAAGGGTATGAAACTCGGCGACGCTGTGATCGTGAATGGACATTCGGCTCGCGAGGGCAGGGTAAAACTCTGGTAAAATAAACGAAGATTAAGGGCATCGCAAAGGACATGATTTTTTGATGGAAATTATGACGGAGACCCGAATGAGAGAGAACGTTCTCTCCATAAAAGAGCGGATAGCAACCGCCGCGGCGCGCTCAGGCAGAGCGCCGCGGGATGTTATGCTTGTGGGCGTGTCGAAATTCCAACCGCTTGACTCTTTGTATATGGCGCTCGACTGTGGTATAACTGTTTTTGGTGAAAACAGGGCGCAGGAGAGAGAGAGCAAGGCCGCTTCCTGGACGCGCGAGAGTGCCGTTTGGCACATGATAGGGCATCTCCAGCGAAACAAAGCCAAACGTGCCGCGGAGTTGTTTGATTGTATCGAGAGCGTCGACAGCCTCCAGCTCGCGTCGACGCTCGACAGGATAATGGCGGAGACGCGCTTGAAGGTTGCCCCATATCCAGTTATGATAGAGGTCAACACGTCGGGAGAGGAATCCAAATACGGGGTGGAACCGTCCCGATTTTTGGAGCTCGTTGAAGAAATTTCGCGCGACTGCCGGCGCCTCGCTATAGACGGCCTCATGACCATTGGCCCGCTCGAAGGCGGAGAGCGAGGCGCGCGCGAATCATTCGCGCTTTTGAGATCGCTCGCCGCCGAAGCGCGCGAGAAACTGGGGTTGCCGATGCGTCATCTCTCGATGGGGATGAGCGGGGATTTCGAGATCGCCATAGAGGAGGGCTCGACCTTAGTTAGAATCGGGACCGGGATTTTCGGAGCGAGGCATGGATAAACAACGACATCGGGGGGTATTGTTGTGAGCGAGCTTTTAACTTCTTTGGACGTAGTCAATCAGGGGTTTAAAAAAACCATGAGGGGTTACGACCCCGCGGAAGTGGACGAGTTTTTGGATAGAGTGGCCGAATGCATTCAGGCCTACGTCCAAAAGACGAAGGACTGTGAACGTATCATCGCAGAACAGGGCGAGAGGCTGCGCGATTACGACAATATAAAGGGCTCACTGCACGAGGCTCTCCTCATGGCCCAGAGAACCGCCGAGGAGAAGGTCAGCAACGCCGGCGCCATAGCCGAGGAAAAGATCAATCAGGCGTCGACTTACGCCGCTGATATAATCGCCGAGGCAAAAGCCAAGGCCGAAAAGATCATCCACGACGCGGAGATAGCGGTCTCGGAGTACTCGACGGAGGTTCAGTCGCTCCAGACACTCCGTGAGTCCGGTTTCACCAGTGTGCGCAACTTCGTCCGCGACCTCTCTGACGTCCTCGACAAGGCTGAGACGGGCAGCGGAAAAATCAGGGCGCCGGAGCACTCGACGAAGATACTCAACACAGGCGGCAGCGTATCTTCAGCCGGCAAGATACCGTCACCTCCGCTCAAGACCTCGATGGATTTCGAGAGGGAGAGGGACAGAAAAGAAATGAGCGAGGAGGCCAGAAAACAGGAGCTCTCCAACACACTGAACGTGCTTGGCATCGACCCGAGTCTTCTCAACTCAGACGTGAGGTTTGACAGATAGAAGCAAATGACGTCGAACCAAGCTCCCTCGCTGCTCTGAGCGGGGTTGGTTCAAGCCGCATTCGAGCTCTCTCTTGTCTTGGGATCGAGAGCGTGTTCGATCTTCTCCTCCATATGCCGGTTCGCTACGAGGATCGCAGTCGCCTTACCTCCGTAAAGTCGCTGTCGTCCGGGACGCCGGCGGCAGTGAGGGCGCGGGTGGAGAAGTGCGAAGTCCGCTCGGCGAAGTTCAGGAACCTACACATAGCGCTCCTTGAAATAAACGACGGCAGCGGCCCAGCCAAAGTGACGATCTTTGGGGGACGAATGAGTTTTACGTCGCTCGCCGCCGGAAAGAGTATGCTTTTATATGGCGCCCCGCTTGAAGACCGTGGCTGTATGGAGTTCAAAAACCCCGACTGGACGCTCCTGGCGGACGACGAAGCGGACAAAAAGGCAAAAAACGACTGGTTCAGGATATTGCCGGTCTATCCCACAGTGAAGCAACTTCCAAGAAAACAGCTCGCCGGCATAATCTATCGCTGCGTAACGTCGCCTGACTTTCGCGTGTCCGACACGCTGCCGGACGAAATTTTAAAAAAACGTTCATTTCCATCCCTCGCGGACGCATTCAGGGGCGTTCACGCGCCGCGTTCCGACGAGGAGATTCGCGTTTCCAGGTCTCGCCTAGCCTACCAGGAATTCTACGACGTCCAGAAAAAAATATTCGAATCGGTTGACGCGCGCAAAAAAAAGCGCGCGTTCTCCCTGAAAAATGGGCTCGATCTCGCCCGAAAATTTACCCTGTCGCTCCCCTTCGAGATGACCGATTCTCAGAGCGGCGCATCGGAGGAGATATCGAGGGATCTGTGCCGAGAATCGCCGATGCACAGGTTGCTGCAGGGCGACGTAGGCGCCGGAAAGACTGTCGTCGCGGCCCGCGCGATTGCCCAATGCCTCGGCGCCGGCCGGCAGGCGGCCGTTATGGCCCCTACAACCGTGCTGACCGGCCAGTTTTATCGAGAGTGCGTAAAACTCCTCTCTCCGCTTGGGATAAAATGTGTCGAGTTTTTAGGCGGTATGCCGGCCTGCGAGAGGGAGAAGATGCTGGAGTCGCTCAGGACGGGCGAGGCTGGCCTTGTCGTGGGCGCGCACGCGCTCCTCGGGGATGGCCTGGAGTTCAAGTCGCTCGGTCTCGTCGTCATAGACGAGCAGCACAGGTTCGGCGTCCTCCAGAGGGAGCGCCTGGCGAAGCGGGATGTGATGCCGCACACGCTTATGATGAGCGCGACGCCCATTCCTCGTACGCTTTGTATGGCGGTTTACGGCGACATGGACGCGACGGTGATGACCGGCCGCCCGCCGGGCAGAATGCCGGTTATCACAAAGATAGTGAGCGACAACCACACGGACGAAGTTTATTCGTTTCTCGAGCGCAGGATAAAACGCGGCGAGCGCTGCTATTGGGTCTGCCCTTCGATAGGGGACGAGCCTGCCGCCGGCGACGGACAAAACGTAAACGCCCCCGGACTCCCATCGATCCAACAGAGGGTCTCAGACATGGAGGAAAAAATTAAAAAAATTAGAGTGGAGCGGCTTCACGGCAAACTTACGCGCGACGAAAAAAACGAGGCGATCTCGCGATTCGCGCGAGGGGAGTCGGACGTCCTCGTGGCCACGACCGTGATAGAGGTCGGTTTAGACGTCCCGGAGGCGACCGTCATAGTTATAGAGTCCGCCTGCCGCTTCGGCCTCGCCCAGCTGCACCAGTTGAGGGGCCGCGTCGGGCGGGGCGGGAGGCAGGGGTTTTGCCTGCTGCTGGACTCCGCGCTCAATATAAAAAATCACGGGAGGCTTCATGTGCTGAAAAAAACAGACGACGGTTTTGTTATAGCGGAGGAGGACATGAAGGAGAGGGGCGCCGGAGAAATAGCCGGGGTTCGCCAGCACGGAGAGATATCCTTCCGCGCGGCGAACCCGGCAATGGACGCCGGCCTGCTATTGATGGCCCGCGAGGACGTTTATTTAACTATCATATAAAACGGCCCGGCGCCGCCGGCGTATGGATCCCCAGTGGACGTGTATATCAGGCCGTTCGCCTGCAGCTTCTCCTTCGCCTTCTCGGTGAATTCATCCGGCAGGAGCCCGTAATAGATCTTGCCGTTTTCATGAGCGTAATAAATCACTCCGCCATAGCTGCCGTCGTATCCCTGATCCATATATTTCTCGATGTACGCGGCCAGCTCCGTGCTCGCCCCCGGCGCAAGCCCATCCGAGGGCATGGCGCCGTGATCGTAGTAATATTGCATGGACGCGGCTTTGATGAGGCGAAGGTCGTAGATCAGCGCGGCGGCGGCGGCGCCGCCCGTAGAGGGGCCCGAAACCAACATCATCATGCCGGCCAGGACGCCGATGATAACGGAAACCACGATAAGTTCGACGAGAGTGAACCCATTCCTGCGTTTAAGAGATGATGTCTTCATTGCAATAGAACTCTCCTTTTTGATAGAATCAGTTCCTAAAATGTTTCAAAATAACTGACATATTATAAAACTGTACTGGCTTCTTTGTCCACGCCAGACGCTTTATTTCCTCTCATATTCTTCCAGCAGCTTTTTCTCCTCGTCGTAGGTTTTTGGGTTATATAAACCTGTCGGTTCGATCTCGATATACGCTTTTTTCGCGCCTACGCCGTGCACGCGTCTCACCGGGAAGACAAATTTGTCCGAGACGATGCTTTTGGCAGGGTTCATCAGCACTGTCTCTATATGCCCCAGATCCATGATCGTATAAATGAGATTGTCCAGTTCATAAGGCCTGTCGAGATATTCCTTCATCGGCCCGACATCCCTGATTTTTTTGTAGTCGTCGGAGAACCAGAGCAAAAACGGGACGTCGACCATGTATTTCGTAACGTTGACGCCGTCTCTGCCCTGGTATGCCCTGAAGTCGTAGACCTCTTCCCCGTGGTCGCTGAAGTACATCAGCCAGGACTCCCCGCCGGCCGCGCGCAGACGGCCGATCAACTCGCTCAGGATGTAGTCCGTGTAATGGATGGAGTTGTCGTAGTCGTTTATGACGCCGGCGGCGGCGGAGTTTATCCGGCCCAGCGTCTCTGGTTCGATGCCCTCCGAGCCGCGAAATTTCTCGAATTCGGCTGGGAAGCGATACCAGTAGCGCACGTGGCTGCCCTTGAGGTGGACGAATATAATTTTCTTTTTTTCGTCGGAGTCAAGCGCCTCGTCATACCAGTCCAGAATGGCGCCGTCGAACGTGAGCCTGCTGGAATCCTTCCCCTCCAGCCTCGAGGACGCCGCGTCATCCGACCTCGTTGTCATGCTGGTCAGATCCGCGTTTTTGGGTTCCGTCACGCGGAGCGCGCCGGCATTTCCGGAGACGATCTTCATCTTTTTGTCATAGAAGGACATCACGGAGTTGTTTGAGAGCCACCATGTTTTGAAATCGACCGCGTTGAAGATGTCGACGGCGGAGGCGACCGCGTTTTCCCACGATGAATCCTGATCCATAAACGTGAACGCCCGCGTCAGGCTTTCCACCGTGGCGGGCATTGTGGCGCTGACGTTGCCGAACGCCAGCAGCTCGTCCCTCGCCGCCAGCTCGGACATGCGCGGATCCGTGGCACGAGGGTAGCCGTAGAGGCTCATGTGGTGGCGCGACGCGCTTTCGCCGATCACGACGACGTATGTCTCCCTGACGTCGTCAGGTCTGCCGCGCGCAAGGCCGGCCGCCTCGAGCTTTTCGGCCGCCTTTCCGCTGAGCAGCGAAGTCAGCCTGAGGTTTACCTGATGGTCGGCTATCGTAAAATAAAAACGGTACGCGGCGTTGTGATCGACAGCGCCCCGCGCGACAGCTATGGCGACAACCAGGAGACAGACGAACGATGAGGCAAAGCGGAGCTTCAGGCCGAGGGCCTTCAGAACAGGCATTTTATAAATGATATAAACAAGCGGCGGAAGGGGGATGAGGTATGCGGCGGCGACAAAAAACGCCGAGCCGGGCGCCCTGGCGATGATGTCGCCCACGTACTCTCCCGCCTCTATTGCGTTGGTCTCCCACAGGAAATAATACACGTTGCCGTCGAGCATCTGCCGGTATATCGAGACATACGCGGACGTTATCGCGATGGGGAGCGCCAGAGCGGCGTAGAGGAGCGCCAGATATAACCGTGGCAGGCCCGGCAGGAGGATGGCGGCGATGGCGAGGAGCAGGAAAAAGAAATAGTTCAGGCAGATGTAATAGGCCTCGAGCGAGTATCCGTCTATATAAATGAGCATGGAGGCGTAGAACGGGATCATGAGGAAGATCGGAAAAAGCAGAATGCAGAGGGACAGCGCCCTGTTCCCGGCGAGGCGCCCCGCGAAACGCGCGAGAGCGGCGCGCGCAGCCCCGTTATTTTCGGCGTCTCTCAGCCCGTCGAGCCCGCTGTGGTCTGTCATTGAAATCTCACTCCCTCTTTTTTAGAGCAGTGGCTGCGCCCTTTAAAAAAAACTCCCCGGCGCTCGAGCTGATCGCCGGGGAGACGAATTACCGCGTTGCGATGTCCTGATCGTTTAGTTTAATGAACGGACATGTAGAAGTACTTATTACCGGTGTAGCTGCTCGTGATCGGCGCGCCGACGTTAGTCGTGACGGCCTCATTCTTGGCCAGCTTCTTCAAGACGCCGGACGCGACGTCTGGGCTGGGCTGCAAGCCATAATAATACTTGTCAACGCTTATAAATACATCCGCATTGGGTTGGTAGCCGCTCTGGAACGACTTATCCATATATTTCTCTATACCGCTCAGAGCGAAAGT
>JAITOY010000067.1 GCA_031289775.1 Synergistaceae bacterium | reverse complement strand
GACGCGCGCTTTTTCCGACCTTGATTTATCTCTAATTGATCTTCGATTTGTTCGAATGGGATGATATTGAGAATTTTTTGACGCTCCGCCACTGTGTTGTTCATCGGGTATTTCCTCCCACTTGAATAAATCATATTTACCTGCGAAAACGCAATTTTAAGAAAGACAAATCATATTTTCCGTAGATTCGCCTTTTTTATAATCGCTTACAGCGGCCGCAAGTCATCATTAGCAAGGTGAGAAAAATCCCATTTAACCTGACAGAAGAGCTATTAGCGGACATTATTTGAAACGCGTCACGCCATTCATGAATATTTGCCGCCTGAAGACAAGAATATCATAGACTGAGGATTTTGTGAATAAAAATAAAGAGAACCGCCGCAACAATCGCGATTGCGATTGTCCTCTCATGCAAACTAAATAAGTTAAATTATTCTGAACGCTCCGCTCAGGACGCATCTGCGCAGGCGGCAGAACGACTGGGGGGAGGTTGCGCCCTGGCCGGTCGCCGTCGCGATCGTCAGCGTGACGGGGCAATCCGACTCCGCGCCGAGGCTGCAGTACGCGGGGGCGTTTTTGACGAACATCGTCGTCTCTATCTCACGCGCCATCTTGCTCATGTGGTCTATGTTCGTGCTGTAGATGACAGCCGAATGTTGGAAGTTGTGTTCGAGCCTCTTAGCCATAGCGAGCGCCGCGTCGAAGTCGGGCACTCTGATGAGCGGCAGGACTGGCATGAGAAGCTCCTCCTGGGCGAACGGGTGATCCTCCGTCGTCTCGACTATGACGAGGCGCACGGACGCTGGAACCTTCAGGCCGATCTTCTCCAGTATGTAGGTCGCGTCCTTTCCGACGAAGTTTTTGTTCGCCGTGTGGTCTCCGTTCAGGATCGTGCGCTCCAGGAGCTCTATTTCCTTCCTGTCTTTCAGCTCGTAAGCGCCGTGGTCAAACATGCGCTTTTTGAGCTCGTCAGCCACGCAGTTGACAACGATCAGCTCCTTCTCACAGACGCAGAGGAGGTTGTTGTCGAAAGCCGCGCCATCCACGACGCCCTTGCCCGCTATTTCGAGGTTCGCCGTCTCGTCGACAACGACGGGCGGGTTGCCGGGCCCGGCGCCCACTGCCGGTTTGCCGGACGTCAATGCCGCGTTCACGACGCCTGGGCCGCCAGTGGCGGATATGAGGCGAACTTTCGGATGCTTCATCAGCTTGCCGAGGTTGTCCATAGAAGGTTCCGGCAGAGCTGAGACCAAACCATCCGGCGCGCCGCACGCGCGCAGGGTCTGCGCGATTATCTCGGCGGTGCGGAGCGAGACGTTGACGGCCTTCGGATGCGGCGCGAATATGACCGAGTTGCCGCCAGATATCATGCAGATCGAGTTGTGGATGACAGTCGCGACCGGGTTTGTGCAGGGGATGATGGAGGCTATTACGCCGTAAGGCGCGTGTTCCTCGAGGACGAGGCCCCTGTCTCCTGTGATAGCGTGCGGCTTGATGCTCTCAGGGCCGGGAGTCTTCTCTATCGTCAGCGTCTTTTTTATTATTTTATCGCGGAGGTTGCCCATGCCTGTCTCCTCGACAGCCAATTTCGCAAGCGACTCGATATGCGGCCTGAGGTCGGCCCTGATCTCCTCGATGATCTGACAGCGCGTGTCGAGGCCGAAGTCGCGATGCCATATCTCCTGAGCTTTGGCCGAAGCGTCCGCGTAATTCTCTACGTCGCGACAGCCAGCCAAAGCGACCGACCCTTTCGAAGCATCCTCCAATCTGGAGAGAACCTGCTGGACTATCGCATTAAAATCGGGGCTCTGACTCATCGCACTCACTTCTCCTTTGTATTGTTTCTTCTTTATACAAATTATCGCCCATCATCGTCATAATTTATCGTAAAGCTCCACGACCGCGTCAGCCACGGATAGATCCTCCTCCACGGAACCGCCGCTCACTCCAATGGCGCCGGTTATCTCGCCCGAGCCGTCGCAAAGCAGCCTCCCGCCTCCGATTATCGAGAAGAACTCCGGCTCGTTCTGGACGCCGTAAAATGGCGCTCCCGGCTGCGCGAGCGGGGTTATGTCCTTCGTGTCGAGCTGGATGCGGACCGCCGAGCGGGCTTTGCTCTGGGCGTGCGCGAGGCTCACGAGAAGCGCCCCGTCCATGCGGTGAAGCGCCACGAGTTCGCCTGAAGCGTCCACAACGGCAAAAACCAGCTTTTTCCCGATGCTTTCAGCTTTTCTCCTCGCTTCGGAGAGCAGTCTCTCCGCGACGTCCAGGTTCAGCTTTTTCCCGGCCGCCGCGCCGCCGCCTGAACTAACGGATATAACTTCCTGTGTTATCCGCTCGACGCTGCTCTCTATGTCCGCTTTGTGGGCAAGCGCAAAAAGCAGGTCTGAGAGGCGGTTTATATATCTGTAAGCCTCCGGCTCGATATCGCCCCCGCCCTCCATGAGCCGGAGGGCTGTGCGCTCCGCTCTGCGGGCGACAGCGCGAGCGATATGAAGCGCCGAGCCTGCCGAAGATTCTCCCGGGTTTATGAAGCTGTTCGGCAGAGGATAAGCCGCCATCGTAATGTCGATCCAAGCTTCGAGCTCGGCCGCGTCAGGGGCTGGCTGAGGCCTGGCGCCTCTGGCTACGTAGGCCATCAGCGTCACCAAACGATCCTGGAGCCCATTGATCTCTTCCCTGACGGACGCCGGGGCGAGACTTTTCGCAAGGCCAAGCGCGGCGTTGAGCTCGTCGAGCGCGCCGTTTGTCTCTATGTGCGGATCATTTTTGTCGACTTGAGTACCGTCCCAGAGGCGGGTCTTTCCGGCGTCGCCGGTCTTCGTATAAATCCTCGCCATTCCCAGCACCATCCTCCATAAATCAGCGTTTATTTCTTCTATAACAATCCTGATACTCTATTCATCATAAGTATGGAATTAAAGAACCAATACCCTCTCGTCGATATCCGTCTGATCGACTATACCGATGATCGCTGCGTCTATTGGGTTGTCATAAGACTCAGACGCGGCGTTTCTCGCCGAGCTGCCCGATGTGTACAGCACTAGCTCCCCCGTACCGGCGCCCACTAAATCAACGGACACGACGAACTCGCCGCTGCCCTTCGACGGCGCGAGCTCGCCGCCCTTTGCGGGCTTTAACTTCTGGACGAGCAGGAGCTTGTGTCCAAGAAGCCTCTCATCCTTACGGGTCGCTACGATAGACCCAACTACCCTGCCGAGATGCATGCGACCACCCCTTCGTTTTCAAGCGCGACAAGAACCTGTTTCACATCCGCCACGTTTCCTACGAACGCCATCGATACGACGTTCTGAGGGCAGTTGCCCATAACCTCCGCCACAAACACCGGGCTCACCTTCGCGCCCACGTCGGCGGCGTAGAATATGTCGGGTATGGAACCATGAACGATCAAAACGGCGCCCCAGCTTGCGGAGCTTAGCGGATCGCCTTCCGAGGCGGGCCTGCCGAACGACATCCGGCGGGTCAGCATCTTCCTCACAGGCGCCGATGGCGCCATGATCATTTTATAACTGAGAGTCATCGCGACGCCCCCCGCTTATTCAATCACCGTCGGTTTTTTTGGCGACGGCGCTTTCTCGATCTTTTGTTTTGGGCGCTTCTCCCTCCAAAGCCGCGCCGCTATGCCGGCTGGCGTGACCATAAGGGGGTGAGGGCATATATACACCGGTAACCCCACCGTGTCGGACAGAACTGCCTCGGCCCCGGGAAGGGCCGCTCCTCCGCCTACGGTGAGTATCGGAACCTTTCCATAGTAGCCGCTGATCATCAGATGATTTTTTACAATAGTGGCCATCTTCTCCAAAGTTGGGCGGAGCATCGGCACAAGGTGCGGATGCTTCGCTATGTCGCGCTTCATCATCTCAGCCTTGTCGAAGTCCACGTCCTGAGCCCCTGCCAAAACTAACGTCATATGCGTGCCGCCGGTCGGTTCGTCTGCGGAGTAGACGACTAGCCCATCCTGCAAAATAGATATGCCGGTCGTGCCGCCTCCTATGTCGACAATCGCCCCATCCGACATCATAAGCGCGTCGGACGCGGCTGTCGGCTCTTCGTACAGCCCCTCGCAGCTGAAGCCGAGGGACTCGACAACGTTGGCGCACACGCGCGCCGTCCTCTCCGATATCCCCGGAGGGTACGCCGCGGCGCCTATGCCTTCGAGCTCGCGCCCAAGGCGGCGCCGCATTCGCTCTATACACTTCCTCATCGCGTCAATGGCAGCGAGGTAATCCACCACGACACCGTCCCTCACGGAAGCCCCCGATGACTCCATCTCTGCCGCCACAGGCTGGCCCCGTTCGTTGAGCGCGACAAGCACCGTGTTCGTGGTGCCAAGGTCGAAGCCGAGATATAACTTTTCCCACTCGTTCAGCGGCCCGCCGGACTCGAGCGAACTTTCGAGCGGTTCGAGCAGGCTTTTTACCCTCTCCAGATCATAAGGCAATAAGCTGACCGGCGCCTCCGGCTCGTCCCGCTCGTCGATCGATTCTAAATGATCGGGAGTATCCATGAACTCCCCGCTATCTTCAAGGCTTGCCATGAGCCCTTAATTGTCCCCCTCGCCGTGAGGCGGTTCCGGCTCGTCGATCGGGCAGACATCAGGCGTCTCGTCAATCGGAGGGGCGGAAGACGCGCTCCTCACGTCTCCCTCATTCTCGCCGGGTTTGGGCAAAATCTTGCTTACGCCATCGTCCGGACGCGCTATTACGTGAGCCGATATAACGGCCCCGACCCTGCCAGCCGCCGCCGCGCCGGCGTCGACAGCCGCTTTTACGGCCCCTACGTCGCCCTGCACGAGCACCATGACGAGACCGCCTCCTGTGATCTTCTTGCCGACCAGTTGGACGTTTGCGGCCTTGACCATTGCGTCGACAGCCTCAACGGCGCCGACTAAACCCTGTGTTTCGATCATGCCAAGCGCTTCCAGCATTTTAGAAGTACCTCCCAGTCTGCTTACTTATGTAAAGGCTGATTTATTGTTAGAGCCCTAAACGGTAAAAGGTTAAAACTCAGTCAATCTCCGCATTTCATGGCGCCAAAATGTCACCCGAGCGAATTAATCACGCTCGCTCAAATCTACTTAGTTTTTTTGCCTCTGCCTCCGCCTCCGGGCTTGCGGCGCGACGGCGTCTTTTTTGGCGGCGTCGGCGCCTTCGCATCGCCGTTTTCAGCTTTACGAGGCGGCGGCGACGCTATCGTCTCGGCCTTTGGCGGTTGAGGAATGGCCGGCTTGGGGATGTCTTCCTTCACCACAACCATCTCCCGCGCCGGCAGGTTCGCCAAAACGCCATCTTTTTTGACCGGCGCCGGCTGCTGGGTATTCTCGCTCTTTGACGCGAGCCATTCATCCGCGCCTCGAGTTTCAGGGTTCCAGACTAAAGCCTTGCCAAGGCCCTCCACCGGACGAGGTATCACGTCTACAGACCAGACGCGCGCAACGCTCGAACTGACACTTTTAGCGGCGCTTACGGCGGCGTTTACGGCGCCTACTTCGCCCACAATCTTTATCGTGATAAACCCGGAACCTCTCGAATTTTCCCTTCCGACAAGTTCCACATTCGCGGCTTTGAGGGCTGCGTCGGCTGCGGTTATAGCTGAGACAAGTCCTACGGACTCTATGAAGCCCATGGCTTTACCACTGCTCATGTCCGCTCACCCCCTCCTTCCTGCATTTCTTTCAAGAGCGCCGCCGTCGCCATTCTTACGATCTCTGCGATTTCGTCCTCGGCGGACAACTCGGCCTTTGTAGGTATCGACGGCTTTGCCGGCGCCTGTTTTTCTCCGCCTTCATCCGGTATCGGCTGGCTTTTCGATATCCTCGCCGCCGCCTGGCCAAGCCAGCGCAAACGCTTCGAGGAATCCGCGCCGCGTGTTATGTATGGCTTGTCAGTCACGGCAACCAAGGCAATAGCGCCGCCGTTCGCGTCGAGGCCTATGCCGACCTCCAACTGCGACCGAAGACTCGCGAAACGCGCAAGCTCATCCGCGTTTCCCTGCTTTACGTCCCAAGCGAGGGGAATCCCCTCTTCCTCGCAGCCGTCCGCGACGAACCTTGCGCGGCTCTCCGAAAAGGAAGGATCGGTCACAAGCCAAACAGCCGGCATCTTCTCCGGCAACGCGTCGCTCGAACCGATCCGGCCAAACCACGCGCCCATGACTACTGTTGAACCGACGAGAGGACGAGTCCCGTCGCCACAGCGTTTCTGGGACCCTCAGTCGAGCGGATATTGCCGCGCCCAGCCACGATACCGTATCTGGCGAGGGCGTTCGTCACCATGTTGGCTACCTCGAAATCCTTCGCCGAGCCGCCAACTATGACAACGTAGTCGACGAGCCTCACATTGTTGCCGGGTGCGACCTGTTCGAGCGCTCTGATCGAGTTTTTCACAAAAACTTCCTGCTTTGCCTTGCGCCTTGTCGAGCGAATTCGCTCGACGTTGATATTATTCAGCATAAGCGGCTCCAAAAAATCGCCCTCGTGCAGCAGGGCGACCCTGCCGTAGGCGCTCGCGTCTATCGGTTCGTTGAAAAAACGCACGGCGCCGTCCTCCTGCCGAATGTGAAACGCGCTCTCGACCCTGCAAAGCGGATTCCTTTTGATCGATTCCGCCAGATCCATACTGTCGATCCCGAGCTCGCTCGCTATTATCGTGTTCACCATGTTGCCCGCGCCGGCCAGATGAGTGAGTTCGACCGTTCCGTCTGTCCTCATGAACGAGGCGTCGGAACTCCCCGCCCCAAGGTCGAGTATCGCGACAGGCGGTTTTGTGCCCGGCGTCGTAAGCGCGCCCCTTATCGCCATGTCGGCCTCGACTCCGCCGACTTCCACCTTCACGCCAAGATCCTGCGAGACGGCGGCCGCCAGTTTCCGCATCGGCAGCTCTTCCGTCTTGACCATAACGGCGAGAGCCACGCCAGACTCGAGGGAGAACTCTCCCGCCACGCCCCCCACGACCTTTTGGGGAACGAGAGTGTCCACAGCGAGCAGATCCCGTATGTAAACGTCACCTATCTGTATGCCGGTCAGGTCGGACATGGTAAGCCTGACCCTCTCCATCATCCCGCCCACGTTCGTGCCTGGCTGGCCGAAGATATTGTCGACCGGATAACAGGCGACCACGGTGTTTTGAATGGCCTCGGCGCCGTCCTCTACATTCACGGTGCGCTTCCCCTGCGGCCCAATTATGTACAGCTCGCCTGCTGGAATTCGCCTCTCCTTGACCTCCCCGAGCGGCGTTCGTATGACAACGGCGGATCTGTTGCCAACAAGCGCGCGCGCCACCGGAACTATCTGTTTCGTCTCCTCGGGCGACAGTTCGAAAAGTGTGGCGATATCGTACGGATTTGCCAGAAGTTCCACTACCCTGCCTGGCGGGGCTACCTCGACACAGCAGCGCATACCCAGAGGAACCCTTTCTATGGCCGATACTTCGTCCACGATCGGGATAACGCTCGGAAGCCTGTTCTCTATCAACACGCCGTCGTCCGACTGGCAGATCGCGGCTGTGACGTTAACGCCTCTCTCCAGCGCTTTCGCGATTTCGGACGCAACGACAGCGTAGTCGTGAATCGACTCAACCGCGGGTATGACCGAGTCTCCCGGAGCAGCCCTCGATAACGCGTCGAAAGATATGGTAGTGCCGACTCCAACACCCACGCCTCCAGGCGTGGAGGGATTGTGACCGATCATGGTAGACTCGGTCACAATCGTCTCCGTGACTGTCTCCATAGCTACGTCCCCTATGACGGGCGCGGCCCTGTTCAGGCGTATCACGTCGACGGCGCCGTACTGGCCGCGCTTGAAACCAGCCTTCTCCAGCGCCATCCCAAGCGAAGATCGCAGGCCGCTCATATTCTGCAGCGTCCCTTTTATCCCGGTTGTGGGGCTTATACCAGTGGCCAGAAAAGTTATATCTCGTCCTTCGACGCGAGCAAGAGCGGTCTCGGTAGTCGCGTTTCCTATGTCGATACCAGCCACAATCGCCATAAAATTCATCCTTTCAGGCCTGTTTGTTTCAAAAACGGTTCTGATTTAGCGGGGCTTTTTAGTCAGTAGAGACCAAGTCGCCTTTTAACAGCTTGCGGCGCTGGTAGACATCCGCGGCTTCGCGAACGAAATCGGCGGTGACCTTTGCTCCAAACTTCGACTGGAGTTCGTCAGCGATGGAAAGCAGCTCCTCTTTCGTCGAGCGGTGCGGACGAAGGCTGTTGTATATCTCGAGTATACGGACATCGGGAACCTTCGTGAGTTCACCGGCGCGCCCGAGGTTGAGGGCAATCTGGGAGCGCCCTGCCGAGGAGGCTATCTCGCCCTGCAACTTCAGAACCTCAGGGCTGATGCGGAAATCCTCGAATCCAACCTTGCCGCTCTCGACGTTTTCGAGACTCAGCTCGTCGAACGGAATCCCGCGAGGGCTCTTGAGAAGATCCTTGCGCTTGACGCCAAGGGGATAGTCGGCGGCCGATATACCGCTCGATGACCCGAAGGACGCCGGCGACGAGCCGCCGTTCCCGTTCACGCTGTTGAGAACCTGACGTACGACGTCAGCTATCAGTTGCTCATTCACCTGTGTCATAATTTATCCCCCCTATTCGAAAGACACCGACAGCTCCTGCGGAGCTTTCGAACGATCCATGAAGCTCGCCTCCTTGTTGTGAAGGAGAGCGGCGAGTCCCTGATAACGCGGGCGCGCCATAGGATCGTTGTTTGTCGGAACCGGAGTCGGGCTCTCGCCCTTCGCGTACTTGGCCGCGTTTCTGCCTATGGCGCGGAAGGTCGGGAGATCTATAACGGGAGACTGAGGAAAGAGCTCCAGGTTGGAGAGAGGCAGCAGGTCGCGCTGGTGAATAATGGAAGTTCCGCGCGAAAGTATGCCAATCCCTATACCAGAGCCGGATTGCTTAGCCGCGAGGTGCGACATGAACGCGACGTCCGCCGTGTGGTAAACGCGGATCACTCGAACGTGAAGACCCTCCTCCTCTACGCCTGCAAAAACCTGACGGAGAACATCCGCAAGCGGTATCCCTATTATCGTTGTCTTAAAAGTTGTGGCAAACGCCGGAGAGATCGCTAGTACGACCTCCTTGGGGTCAGTTCCGCGAGCGGACTGCCCCTTTTCTGTCAATTTGACTCCGCCAACCCGCTCAGGCGCCGCGACCGCGGTCGAACCGCGCGAAGTGCCGCCGTTCAGATCCGCCAGAACCTCCGCTACGATTTTCTCCAGCAGTTCAGGATTGATCTGCATTTTCGTCCCCCCCTTATCCTTTTAGACATCCTCCGCGCGAACCGCCCACGGAATCGCCTTGACCTCTTCCCAGCGAGCGTCCGACATCTTGTAGCCTGTGCCGGGGCCCGAGTAGGTATTGGGGTCGTTGACAGCGCTGTAGACTGTGCCGTCTGTGTCGATCCAGGCGGATGTCTGGAGATAGTCTCCCGCAACGCGCTGACGCATCATAAGGATTATCGACTCCGCTACGTCGCGGAAACCGCGCTTCGCAAGGGCCTTCGCCACGTCGACGCCAGTGACGCCCTCCTTCATGAGGCGCTCGGCGGCCTTCAGATCCTCGGGGATGTTGCGGTCACCGATGTCCTTCGTGCCGTGAGCGTACGTCGCCAGATCGACCTCCTCGTCGGTAATCGGCGGGAAGCCCAGTTCGTCGAACACGGCCTGGAGGGCGCGAGCCGCCTTGTTGCGGATGGCGATGACGTTCTCCTCGCTGACAGGACGAAGCCCGCCGTCGACCTTGAAGTCGCGCTGTATTGAGAGGAAATCGTCCATGTCGTCGATATCCCAGTTGGAGCCCGCGAACATATTGTCGTAGTTCGGCTCGGCCGCGTAACCGGAGAAGATCAGGTCGGTGCCGGGGAAAAGCTGGGGTATCGTGCGGGCCGTACGGCGCTGGTCGGAGTGGGAGAACGTCTGGTCGTTGCCTGATGCGACCTCGAGGTCGAGACACATCGTCACAAGGTTCTCAGCCGCGACTGCGCGCAGGCCTGACGGAACAGCGCCCGGGACGCCTATACAGGAGATGGAGCCGTTCTGCAGCCCCTGGACTCCTGCGCCTTTCGTGATCATTATGCAGAGAATTTCAAGGTACAGCATTGATTTGCCCTCAGCGGCGCCCATCTGAACCTCGGAGCCTGTTCCTGATGTGAAGCGCATCTTGAGGCCGCGGCTCGCGTATGCTGACGCGAGGAAGGACTTCGACCAGGGAGTGTCGTCGCCGTCGATGAAGACGCTCTCCGTCCCGTAGACCGACACTGTCTCGGCGTAGCTCGTGAGACCTCTCATCCCAACTTCCAGCTCGAACGCCTCTTCGAGGGCATCCTGGGAGAGAGTGCCCCGACGGCCCGTCTGGCCGCCCACGAGAAGTGCCAGCGCGTTGAAGGGACCGTAACGGGCGACGGCGACCGTCGTCTCCATCTCAATGAACCCGCGGAGCGCGGCCTCAGCCCCGTCGGCGGCGAGGAGAACCGGGTGGTCCTTCACGTTCGTGACGTGGCACTGGTTGCCAGGCATCTGACGGGCGCGCATCTTCTGCATAGCCATCATGATCTCGACTATGTTCAGATTTTCCATGACCCGTGATACCTTGGCCGGCGTGAGAGCGGTCATGACGCGGATGCACTCCGGACGGCCAACGTTGACGTCGACGAGCATACGGGCTATTTCGAGATCGCCCTTAGCCATCGCCTCAGGGGCGTTTTTCACGTTGATCGCGTAATCCGCTACGAACTGCTCTATCATAGAGAAGTCCTCGCGGCGTTTTCCGTCCATCTCCACTATTTTGTCGCCTTCGATCCTCACGGACGGTTTTGGATCCTTCGGGCTGCCCATCGCGTAAAGCCCGACGTCGATCCACTCACCGATAAATCCGTCCTTATGGACCGGGCGGTTCTCAAGTACTTCAAATCTCTTGCTGCGCTTGCCTGTTGCCATTTAAGCCGCCTCCCTAACTCTGCGCAATCCCTATTGTGGAGCTATATATAGGGAACCGTGGTTGACTTCGGCTTGGTTCCCAGCGAATGGAGCAGCTTCACACCCACGTCGCGGGCTGAGATGATGGACTGGCGCACCGCGCCGGAGTCGCCGCTCACCATTATGAAAGCCTCGTTAGTGAAGCATGTGCCCTTCGCGGGCGAACAATACTGGTAAGCTTCTACTTCAGCGGCCTTGAGAGCCGTATCGCTGATGACGACGCCAACGCCTGCCGGCGCGCCGAGAATGAGCCCAAACGCGCGGCCGACAGGAGCGCCGAGCGCCTTGTTGAGGCAGTAGCTGGCGCGAGCGGTGTACTGCAGTTCGAGGTAGCCTACGTCGTTGCCCCACACATCGCCGAAGAACTTCGGGATCTCTTTCAGAGAAACCTCTACAGCGCGCTTCGCGTCGGACACGTCCTCAGCGCCAAAAATAATGAGAGCGCCGTGACCGCAGCCACCCTCGGTGTCACGGCACATCTCGGCCGAGACGATCTCCGTGTTCGTGGCCTTTACGGCCTCGTCGGCCGCCATGAGCTGCGGGCCCGCGCCTACGCGGTCGGAGATGATTCCGATCGAGCGATATTTCTTGTCGATGCCCATGAGCTCGTGCAAACGGCCCTCTACGTTCGCGATGACGAGACCTATAGTGTGGCCCATAGCCGTGCCGATGTACTCCGTGACTGACGCCGGGACGCAGACCGCCTCGTCGATCGGCTTCGCATCAGCTGGGAGATCGTTCGCGAAACGCTTGATAACTTCATCCATTACTTTTTTCACTGTTTCCTGTTCCATCTATCACACCTCCTCAGAGTCAACAAGAGTTACCCCATTTTGGGAAGAATTTTTTCCGTGTCGGTATGCGGACGCGGGATGACGTGGACGGAGATTATCTCCCCGACCTTTTTAGCCGCTGCCGCGCCGGCGTCCGTAGCGGCTTTGACCGCTCCGACGTCGCCGCGCACCATCACTGTAACGTATCCGGAACCGATCTTTTCGTAGCCGATCAAGTGGACATTAGCGGCCTTTACCATTGCGTCAGCCGCTTCGATTGCCCCCACCAGTCCCCTGGTCTCGATCATACCAAGCGCTTCACCGTTCATCTTGAAATACACCTCCCAGGATGCTCTCGATTTTTACTCTCAACTCCGGTATCCCCTCTCCCGTAACTGACGAACAGCACATCACCTCCCTGGCTCCAGCCACTTTCAAAGCCCTTTTAGATCTGTATAAAAACATGTGGTTCAAAAGCTTAAATTTTGCCCAGCGACCTGCTCGCGATTATGTCAGTTCCAGTGCCGCATACGTTTTCGATCAGAACCTGACCGATCGACAGCGGCGCGTCGACCTTTACCTTCGCGACCTCCCTCGTCACACTGAAGACTTTCACCAAGGGCAGGGGCTCTTTGCTGCGCACTGGACAGACGGGGAGCGACGCGCCGTTTACCCTGACGGTCGACGTGAACGTCCGGACAGGGTTCGCAACTTCGTTCTCGGCGTACGTCACCCCTCTGGGACACGTGTTGCCCTCGACATTCAGGACGTCAGTTCCCCTGACCGTGACGCTTAGGGAGCAACCGACCGGGCAGGAAACGCATAGAAATTTTTTCGTCTCCTCCAAGAGAGCCATGTTCACAAAACCTCCAAGCCAATTTTTATGCTGTTCACGTCAGACGGCAGCGCCCTCAGTTTCTCGGCGCTCACCTTGACCTCGTTCATCTCGCCTGGACGGGCGTAGCGCAAGTTCTGCGAGTAAATGCCAGGATCCGCGTAAAGCCTGCAACGGCCTTCCACCGGCTGCGCGACGCGAAGGAACAGCGTCACGTCCTCGCCTCCGGAGAGCTTCTGAGGGGAAATAACGCGAATCTCCGGGGACGTTTCCACTTGGAAGTCCCTCGGCCCCTTTTCAAGCTTCCTCATCGCGTAAAGGGCGGCGCTCCTGCCGGCCCGCTCGCCCTGCTGGCTCACGAAGTCGACAAGGTCGTACACCACCACGACGTTGCCAGCCGCAAAAATGCACTCCTCGCTCGTCTGCAGGAACTCGTTCACGACAGGGCCGTTCGTCGACGAGTCCAACTTCAATCCGGCCATCTTCGAAAGCTCGTTCTCCGGTATGAGGCCAACAGCCAAAAGCAGCGTGTCGCAGCCTACGAAGCGAAGCGTGCCGTCCACCGGTTTTCTGTTCTTGTCGATCTGTACGACGGAGACGCCCTCGAGACGATCCTTTCCGTGCAGTTCGCAGACGTTATATTCGAGGTAGTAAGGGATTCCGAAGTCGTCGAGGCACTGAGCGATATTACGCCTGAGGCCGGAAACCCAGGGCATTATCTCAAAAACCGCCACGACCTCCGCACCCTCCAGCATCATGCGGCGCGCCATTATGAGGCCTATGTCGCCCGTTCCCATTATCACGACCTTTTTGCCGGGCATGAAGCCTTCCATGTTCACGAAACGCTGGGCCGTACCGGCCGTGTAAACGCCAGCCGGCCTGCTGCCCGCTATCCCGAGCGCGCCCGCCGGTCGTTCGCGACAGCCCATAGCGAGCACGACGGACTTCGCCTTCACTCGCTCTATGCCGCGCTGTGGATTCATTGTCCAGAATGAGGCCTGCTTTCCGCTGCCCTCTAAAGTCGGCGGATCCATCTGAAACACCATCGTATTGAGGTCGAACTCGACGCCGGACTCCCTCGCCAGCTTCAGATAGCGATCCATGTACTCTGGGCCAGTGAGCTCCTCGCCGAACGTGTGCAGACCGAAGCCTGGGTGAATACACTGCTGAAGTATGCCGCCAGCTTCCCAGTCACGCTCGAAGACTACGACTTTCGCGGCGCCCTCCTTGCGGGCCGCAAACGCCGCCGCGACGCCGGCGGGCCCTCCGCCGATCACGGCAACGTCAACTTCCCTTTGCGTAAGCGCCGCGCTCATAGCGGCTCTCCCGGTAAAAGAGGATCTTTTGTCCTGCCGGTCAGCATGTGTGAATCTCCCCCATGACGAGTAATCTCAAGCGGCGAGGTTCCAAGCTCCCTCGCTAATATCTCGACAACCCTTGGAGCGCAAAAACCGCCCTGGCAACGACCGGTACCGGGACGCACCCAGAGCTTTACCCCCGCGACGGTCCGGGCGCCCCGGCGTATAGCCTCAACAACCTGAGCCTCCGTGACGCTCTCGCAGCGGCAGACTATCTGTCCCCACCGCGAATCGCCGCTCGCAAGGCGATCTCTCTCCTTCATAGGGAGGTCGATGAAGCGCGGTATATGTTTCCTGGTCGGCACAAAGGCCGGATCATTTTCGAGTTTGACGACATCCCCAAGGGAGTCCTTTATAAGCTCCCCAATATGCTCTGCTATGGCTGGCGCGCTCGTAAACCCGGGAGATTTTATCCCCGCGACGTTTATAAAGCCGCGTGGGCTGTCGAGCGCCTTGATGTAAAAATCTCCTGTGTTTGTGTTGGCCCTCACTCCTGAAAATGTAGTGATGACCATATTCCTCGGTATGCCTGGCACAAGCCTCCTCGCGCCATCGAACGCCTCGTCGAGCCCCATTGGGGTCGTGTTCCTGTTCTCTCTGTCCGTCTGCTGAACCGAAGTTGGCCCTATCAACAAATTATCGTCCGCCGTATGAGTGACGGTGACGCCTTTGCCGTACTCCGAAGGACAGGAAAATAAAAATGAAGTTACAAGATCCCCGACGCTTCTGTCAAATATAAAGTATTCGCCTCTTGTGGGATGAATTATAAAGCCGTCGTCTCCAGCCATTCTCGATATGACGTCAGCATAGACGCCGGACGCGTTTATCACAACGGGAGCGTTAAAATTGCCCCTGTTCGTAGAAACGCCGCGCATCGCGGAACGCGTCTCGTCGAACAGCAAACCAGTTACTTCTGTCTCCATAAAAAGATCTACGCCGTTCTGCCTGGCGTTCTCTATAAAGGCCAACGCGGCCTCGAAGTTATTCACTATAGCCCCGGAGGAACACCAGAGCGCCGCCGTGATATCGGACGCCGTATTCGGCTCCTTCTCCCTGAACTTGTCGCCGGATACTATTTCGATGCCAAGGGCGCCGTTCGCCTTGCCCTGATCGTACAACATCTCGAGGTGACGCTCATCCTGCCCGCCTTTCGCGCAGACGAACGAGCCGAACTCGCGCAGCTTGAAGTCGAGCTCCTCGCTCAGACTATGGTACATCCTGTTGCCCTTTGGACAAAACTTCGCTTTCGCCGTGCCGGGTTCGTCGTCAAACCCACCATGTATCATCGAGCTGTTCGCCCTGCTCGCGCCAAAAGGAATATCGGAGGCTCTCTCCAGAACCGCCGTCCTAGCTTTGTACCGCGACAGCTCGCGCGCGATCGTCGCTCCCGTGATTCCGCAGCCAATTATGATTATATCGTAATCTCCACATTCTTTTACTTGCGCCTGCAACGGAATATCCCCCCTGAAAACCGGGATCACGAACTCCGCCCGCTCCCGCCAGCGCATCTATCCGGCGGAAACGGGACGGAGACGTCTGTGACTAGCTCTCTTTATTTTCTTTCTTGCTAATCGATCCAGTTCTTAGCCTTTTCGATTGCCTTCTTCCAGCCCTTGTATCCATCGGCCCTCTTCTCCTCAGAGGCCGCCGGAGAGAATGTGACGTCCTTCGCCCAGTTCTGACGCAAGTCGTCGAGGTTCTTCCAGAAACCGACCGCTAGCCCGGCCGCGTATGCCGCGCCGAGGGCTGTCGTTTCGTTGACGACCGGGCGCACGACCTTTGCGCCAAGTATGTCGGACTGAAGCTGCATTAGCAGGTTGTTCTTCACGGCGCCGCCGTCGACCTTCAGCTCCGCTAGAGGCACGCCGGAGTCCTTGTTCATGGCCTCGACAACGTCGCGCGTCTGATAGCAGATGCTCTCAAGCGTCGCGCGGATGATGTGCTCCTTGCGAACATAGCGGGTGAGTCCTGCGATGATACCGCGCGCCGACATGTCCCAATACGGGGCGTACAGGCCGGAGAACGCGGGAACGAAAAAGACGCCGCCCGCGTCGTCGACTTTGCCGGCGAGGTATTCGCTGTCCGGCGACTCGTCGACTATCTTGAGGTTGTCGCGCAGCCACTGGACGGCCGCGCCGGTGATCGCTATGGAACCCTCGAGGGCGTAGATGCACTTGCCCTCTTCGAGGCTGTAGCCGGCGGTGGTCAACAGACCGTTTTTGGACAGAACCGGGGTTTCGCCAATGTTCATCAGCATGAAGCAACCGGTGCCATATGTATTTTTAGTGTCGCCCTTGTTGTAGCAAGCCTGCCCGAAAAGAGCCGCCTGCTGGTCGCCAAGGTCTCCCGCCACAGGTAGGGCGGCGCCGAAAGGACCGCCGGGGATCGTGTTGCCGTACACGGCGCTCGATGGCTTGATCTGCGGCAGCATGGCGATCGGGACGTCGAGGAACTTCGCCATTTCTTCGTCCCACTTGAGGGTCTTTATATTCATGAGTAGAGTACGGGAGGCGTTTGAGACGTCGGTCACATGCACGCCGCCGTTCGGCCCGCCGGTGAGGTTCCAGATGATCCAGGTGTCGATGTTGCCGAAAAGGAGCTCGCCCTTCGCGGCCCTCTCCCTGGAGCCCGGCACGTTGTCAAGTATCCATTTAATCTTGGTGCCGGAAAAATATGGGTTGATCAGAAGGCCGGTGTGCTCCTTCACCTTGCCCTGTCCGGTCGCGTCCTGCTGCCAACCGGAGGTCTTCTCCCAGCCTTTGCAGAAATCCTCCGTGCGGGTACACTGCCAAACGATGGCGTTATATATCGGCCTGCCACTCGATTTTTCCCAAACGACGGTCGTCTCGCGCTGGTTCGTGATGCCTATGCTCGCGATCTCGTCCGTGGAGATTTTGCCCTTGCTGAGAGCGTTTCTCACGACATCCTGCACGCGCGCCCAGATCTCAAGAGCGTCGTGCTCGACCCAACCCGGCTTTGGGAAGATCTGATTGTGCTCGAGCTGATCGGATACGACGGGCAGACCGCCCTTGTTGAAAACCATACAGCGTGAACTCGTCGTGCCCTGGTCTATAGCGACTACGTACTTTTTCTCAGCCACAAAAATCCCTCCTGGTGTTTGTTTTTTATAACTTTATTGCCCCATACAAGGGCTTCTCTAGTGATCGCTTTTTTTGAGGTTTTTCGCTTCTCTTGCCCCCTCCGCGACGGCCTCCAGGTCGGCGCCAGAGCTAGCCTCAACCGCGGCCAGCATCGAGCCTTCGAGAACGGGCGCGTCGGCTATGACGACTTTAGAAGCATCCTTCGGGGAGAGCAATTCTATCGCCCCCCTCGATGAGAGGATAGAGCTGCCAAGGTCTGGAACTATGAGGACGCCATCGCAAGCTGGCAGCATTTCCGTGAGGGCGTCGTAAATCTTCGCGACGGAGACCCCGAGGCCTCCTTCGTCGTTGCCCCCAACGCCGGTTATCGGCACGTCGTCCGCTGCGCCCGACATGCCAACCGCAATCTGCGCTATGCCGCGCGCCGCGTCCTCGCTATGTGAAACTATGAGGATTCCTATCATTTAACCCTCCAACGCGGCTTCCCGCAACGACGCGATAAGATACGCCACAGACGTCGCGCCTGGATCCTGGTGTCCGATGGAGCGCTCTCCGAGATAACTGCTGCGGCCTCGTTTCGACAACATGGGGATCGTGTCCTCCATGCCCTTCTCGGCCGCTTTGAGCGCTGCCGCCCACGCGGCGGAGGCATCCGGCGCCGGCTCCCTAAGAGCGTCAATTGCGGGCTGGAGCGCGTCCACCATCGTCTTGTCGCCGAGCTGGGACTTTCCGAGCGCCATTATTCCGCTCAGTCCCTCCTGCATCGCGTCGGCGAACTCGTCCTCCGCAACCTCCCTCTTGCCGGCGAGCTTCTGACCCATTTTCATGAAGAACGTACCGTACAGCGGTCCCGCAGAACCGCCGACGGCACTCATAATAGTCATCGCGACATCCCTGAAGAGCCCCCCGAAATCGCTGTACTCCTTATCGCGGATTTTTTCCATGACACGCTTCATCCCGCGGTTCATGTTTATGCCATGATCGGCGTCGCCTATGGCTGAGTCGAGATCCGTGAGATAATCCTTCTTCTCCTCTATGACGGCGTTGAGCTTTTCAAGGGCGCCGCGAGCCATTTCGAGGGTGAATGCCATGATACGAACTACCTCCCCCAGCGCAGACCGGGAGTCTCGACTGGATAATCCCAGAGCGCCTTCGTAGCGCTGTCGAGCTTGAGGAGGGTGATTGAACAGCCCTGCATGTCGAGGCTCGTGATATAGTTGCCAACCAGGTTGCGCGATATTATTATTCCTTTCTTGTCGAGGTACTTCTTCAAGTCGTTATAGACGACAAAAAGTTCGATGAGCGGCGTACCGCCCATGCCGTTTACGAACGCGAGCACCTCGTCGCCAGCCCTGTAGGGAAGGTCGTCCACTATCGCGGACGCCATGTAATCGACTATCTCGGAGGCTGTTTTCAGCTTCTCCCTCTTCCGGCCGGGTTCACCGTGGATGCCTATGCCAAGCTCGATCTCGTCGTCCGGGAGATCGAACGTCGGCTTGCCGGCCGCCGGTACGGTGCAACTCGTGAGAGCCATGCCCATGCTGCGCACATTTGCGTTCGTGCGCTCCGCAAGTTCCTTCACCTCGGAAAGAGACGCGCCAGCCTGGGCGTACGCTCCGACTATCTTCTCTATCAAGACGGTTCCGCCAACGCCGCGGCGGCCCGCCGTATAAAGGGAGTCCTTCACCGCGACATCGTCGTTTACTACGACCTGTTCGACCTTTATGCCATCCCCGGCGAGCAAATCAGCCGCCATCTGGAAGTTCATAATATCGCCTGTGTAGTTCTTGACGAGGAAGAACACTCCCTTAGCGCCATCGACAGCCTTGGCGGCCTCGTACATCTGATCCGGGGACGGCGAGGTGAAGATCTCGCCGGCGCAGGCCGCGTCGAGCATGCCGAAACCGACGAAGCCCCCGTGCATCGGCTCGTGGCCGCTGCCGCCGCCGGAAATAACCGCGACCTTGGGATAAGGCGCGCTAGCGCGGGCGACAACCCTCGCCTCTGGAAGAACCTTGATCAGGTCGGGGAAAGCGGCGCTCATTCCAGCCAAGGACTCGAGGACGACATCGTCGACTTTGTTGATGAGTTTTTTCAATTTATACGCAACCTCCTTAAAAAACGAGAGCCTCAAAAAACTTTATGAAACACAAGCTGCGATTGCGCTCCTTCGAGGGCCTACCAGCCGCTCGCCTTGAAAGCCGCGACGGAAACCAGCGCGCCGACGAACGGGCCGGCCGTCGCAACCGAGAGCCCAAACTGCCAGTCGTTCGATCCCTTGCCGGGGATTGGAAGAAGCGCGTGCGCGATGCGGGGGCCCATGTCGCGAGCCGGGTTCATTCCGTATCCAGTCGCTCCGCCCATGCCGGCGCCGAGCGCGTAAAGGAGCCCGCCGATCATGAAGGGAAGCAGGTTCAGGTTAACCTGAGTCGCCGCGGGCTCTGTGCCGAGGGTCTTGAGTATCGCCTGAATGCCCATTATGAGGAAGAAGGTCGCTATTACCTCGGTGAGGAAGTTCGCGCCAAGATCACGCCTCGCCGGACCTGTGCTGAAGACGGCGAGCTTCAGGCCTGGATCATCAGTTGGGGCCCAGTGGTTGAGGTACAGGAAGTAGACGACTACCGCGCCAGCGGCGCCTCCGGCGAGCTCGGCGATCATCGTGACGATCACCTGCGCTACTGTGTCGTAGTGGCCTCCAACCAGGAACTTGAAGAGAGTGACCGCTGGGTTCAGATCCGCTTCGCCGGCGCCGAAGGCCCACGCCACGTAAATGCCCATCATCAATCCGAACGACCAACCCCAGTTCACATGCACCCAACCGGCGCCGTTACCTTTTGTATCCGCAAGAACGAGGTTGGCGACGACCGAGTCCCCAAACGCCACAAGGGTCATAGTGCCAAGAAACTCTCCGAGTAAATTGCCCATATCTTTATCCCTCCATCAATTGTGTCGAATTAAGCTGAACGCTGCGTTACACGAGGCCGGTCTTCATTTTTTCAATATTCCCCCTCCCTATATTGTGAAACCGACCAAATTTGATGTGTACTGGCTGACTTAAAAAAACCGACAATGAAGCCGACGCCACAATTCAATATGCCGAAAACCCCTGTCGCATATTCCGCAAACGTTTAAATTTGAATTTTAATAACAATCCGAATAAGGTTGTATAGCGACGCATTAAAGAAATTTTGAAAGGAAAAACGGGACAAACCAACAAGCCTCGCCTGCTGGAAGAAAAGAGCCCTCGACTTGTCGACACCGCCCGATCAAACGAGACAAACACCGCATCACCCCGGTCTCCTTCCACGCAAAATCGAAAAGCGTCCGCGCCACAACCGCCTTTTATGAATGCACGAGAACGTGCCTGATATTGAATTGAACTGATTATTCGATTTAAAAAGAATTATAGCATTGCGCTAACCTTATGTCGACTATAACGCTTTCTCGATAATTTGCAAGAGGTAAAATTAGCAGACAGAAAATATTTCTAAGCAACTAGAGCTTTTACACCCACTTATTCTACTCCCAAAGTCCCATTTTATGGAAATTCACAGATAATTTGGAAACTTCCGAAATATTTATCGCTGCCGCTGTCATGGAAAGGCAACGGCCTTCCAGCCTCTTCGCTTCACGCGGAGACTAAACTTCGACTAATCGTCACGTTACGTAAAAACGAAAGAGAACCGTAAAATTTAAATCGCCCGCTCACCTCTCTTGAGCCTCTAAAAATCAGCCCTTTATCCTCGCACACATAAAAATGATGCTATTTTCAAGAGAAAATAGACTCTAAACGCTTGCTTTTTTCGGAGTACTCTGATAACGTAACATATAAATAAATAGTTTTATACATTCGCAATTGATTGTCCAAAATTTAGGAGGAGAGAATATGCAGGGAGACAAGCTGTTGGATGACATAGGCAGGCAGATTCTGAAAGCTCTTCAAGAAAACGCGAGAATTTCCTTCAGCGAGCTCGGTAGGCGGGTGGGCCTCTCCTCCCCTGCGGTGGCTGAGAGGGTGCATCGCATGGAAGAGACAGGTTACATCAAAGAGTACAGGGCTATCGTCGACCAGGAGAAACTTGGGTTTCCGATCACCGCTTTCATCCGAGTGACGGCGAGCGTCGGCAAGCTCAAAGAGGCGGACGACATGGCGCGAACGATACCTGAGGTTGTGGAGGGACACCACCTCACAGGGACGGACGGTTTTATACTGAAGGTCGTGGTAGCGTCCGTCGGGCACCTCGAGGAGATAATCAACCAGATGGGAAACTACGGGCAGACCACGACGTCTATCGTCCTCTCGTCTCCCGTCTCGTCTCGTGTCTTGACGCCGTTTTTCCCTGTGACCAGCGTGTAAAAAGTGGTAGAATAGCCAAAAGAAATCCCCCCAAGCGGCGGAGTTCCCGCCGCTTGGTTTTTGCGGTCGACACAGCGATTCTCGCCCGGAGGTATGTTGATGGATCATGATGAAAGGCAAAAAGGTTTGTTCGACAGGGTTCTTCCCCTGCCGATAGAGGACGAGATCAGGCAAAGCTATCTCGACTACGCAATGAGCGTCATTGTAGGACGCGCGATACCGGACGCGAGGGACGGGCTGAAACCGGTTCAGCGCCGCATATTGTACGCGATGCTGGAGCTCGGGCTTCGCCACAGTCAACAGTTCAAGAAGTCGGCCCGCGTTGTCGGTGAAACGATGGGTAAATACCACCCCCACGGCGACCAGGCAATCTACGGGACGATGGCCCGCATGGCGCAGGACTTCAGCATGAGATATCCCCTGGTCGAAGGACAGGGAAACTTCGGCTCCATAGACGGCGACATGCCCGCGGCCATGCGCTACACCGAGGCTAGGCTACACGCCGTGGGCGAGGAAATGCTTCTCGACATCGACGAGGAGACCGTCGACTGGATGCCGAACTTCGACGAATCGCTCCAGGAACCCCTCCTGCTCCCCTCCCTCGTCCCAAACCTTTTGGTCAACGGCAGTTCCGGCATCGCGGTCGGCATGGCGTCGAACGTTCCGCCTCACAATCTTGGCGAGATCATCGACGGCTGCCGCGCTGTGCTGGATAACCCCGACGTAGAGCTCGGTGAACTTTTGACCCTCATACCTGGACCGGACTTCCCAACCGGCGGCGTCATCCTCGGCCGTGACGGCATCGTGGAAGCTTATTCGACGGGCCGCGGAAAGATCACGGTGCGTGGGCGAGTCGAGACGGAGGAGATCAAACGCGGCAAAAACGCCCTCATAATCACAGAGATACCGTACATGGTAAACAAACTGAACCTCATAGAAACGATAGCCAAAGGCGCGCAAAACGGCCAGATCGACGGCATAACGGACATGCGCGACGAGTCGGATCGCGACGGGATGCGCATCGTGATAGAGCTTCACAAGGACGCTGACCCGAACCTCGTCACGCGCCAGCTCTTCAGCCGCACACAGCTCCAGAGCACATTTGGCGTCATCAACCTCGCCCTCGTGGACGGACGCCCTTCCGAGATGGGGCTGAAACGCCTCATCGAGGTCTTCATCGGGCACAGAAGAAGCGTCGTCCGCAGACGCACGGAGTACAGGCTGCGCAAGGCCGAGGAGCGCACCCACATCGTCGAGGGACTCGTGAGGGCTCTCGACCTGATAGATCAGGTCATCTCCATCATCAGGGCGTCGAAGGACGCGCCATCCGCAAGGACAGATCTCGTGGAGAAACTCGAATTCTCAGAGGTTCAGGCCCAGTCGATACTGGAGATGCGCCTGCAGCGCCTGACAGGCCTCGAACGCCGCAAGCTCGAGGAGGAACTTGCCGCCCTGCTTGCGGACATCGAACGCTATCGCGCGATCCTCGGAAATCCATCCGTGCTCGACGCAGTCATAAAGGACGAGCTCGATAACGTAAAAAAATCCTACGCCGACAAAAGGCGCACTGAGATCCAGGACTCCATGGATGAGGTCGGCATCGATGATCTGATCCCCGAGGCGGAGATCGTCGTCGTCCTGAGCCGAGACGGCTACATCCGGCGTATGCCCCTTCAGGACTACAAGCTTCAGGCGCGCGGCGGCAAAGGCGTAAAGGGAGCGACGCCAAAACCTGAGGACGAGATCGCCTTGGTCAAGGTCACGACGACCCATAACACACTGTGCCTCTTCACGACGCGCGGACGTATTTTCGGCATAAAGGGGCTCGTCATTCCAGAGCCTCGGACTGGCAAGGGCAAGCTTATTGGCTCGCTCGTCGCGCTCGAGCCGGAGGAAAAGGTCGTTGCGATGCGAGACATGAATCACGGGGACGCGAAATTCATATTTTTCGTCACAAAAAATGGCCTCGCGAAGCGCCTGCACATAGAGGAGCTCAACGGCCTCACAAAGGCCGGGCGCAGGGTTCTCGGCGTCAATGACGACGACTCGATCGCCAGGGTCAGGATAACAAACGGCCACGACGAGCTGCTGCTTTCCACCGCGAGGGGGCAGACCCTCAGGGTGGACGAAAACGAGTTCCGGCCGCAGGGGCGCGCCGGGCACGGCGTACGCGGAATAAACCTCGCGAACGGCGACCACGTCGTCGGCTGCGACGTGATAATACCTGGCAGGCAGCTCCTGATAGTGAGCGAACACGGCATAGGCAAAAGGACGCCATACGACGAGTTCACGCCCCACCATCGGGGAACTGGCGGCGTGATGGCCATACGCCACAACGAGCGCACCGGGGACGTCATCGGCGCGTGGGGCGTCTGCGAGGGCGACGAAATTGTCGCAATCACGGGTCGCGGACGTGTTGTGCGCATAGGGGCGTCCGAGATATCGATCCTGAGCCGCATGGCCACGGGTTACACCATGGTGAAGCTCGACGACGGCGACGTCCTTGCCGATATCGGCATCATCAAGCCCGACTCGGAGATAGCCAAGGGGGAATAAAATGCGTCTCGCCAGAGAGGGTATTCCAACAATAGGGACGCTTCTTGCGGTGACGGCCGTCGGGTACGTCATATATCCAGCCGTAAGCGCGGCCCTGCTTTTCCCTCTCGCGCTCTGCGTCTGGTTCTATCGCGACCCAGACAGGACGCCGCCTCTCGACTCCGACGGTTGGGTGAGCCCCGCCGACGGCAGGGTGGTCGAGGTGACGGATGACTCGCTCGACCAGTACGCCGGCAGAACGACAAAAATAGGAATATTCATGAACGGCCTCGACGTCCACGTAAATCGCTTCCCCACGGACGGCGAGGTCGAGGAGATCAGATATGTACCGGGCAAAAAATGGTTCGCCATAGAGCCGAAAGCTTCCGAGGCAAATGAGAGGATGTATGTCGGAATAATGACAAGTAAAGGGAGGACGACGCTTGTACAAGTCGCGGGGATTATGGCGAGACGAATCGTATGTAAAATAAATATGGGCGAAACCCTTGCGCGTGGCGAGCGCTATGGTATGATTAAGCTTGGGTCAAGAGTGGACATATATCTGCCGAACGGCGTGACCCCTGCGGTAAAACCAGGTGACAGGGTAAGGGCCGGAGAATCGATTATAGGGGTGATCTCTGGATGAGGCCGCGCAGCAGGCGAGTGAGAAACATACCATTCAACAAAATAGCGCCGAACATGATTACGAGCGGGAGCGTGTTATGCGGCATGTTTTCTCTGATGCTCACATACAGGGATCAATTTGTTCCATCCGCCCTTGTCCTCGTCATTGCGGTTTTTTTCGATTACATGGACGGACGTGTCGCTCGCAGTCTCGGCGGGAGCAGCGCTTTCGGCGAGGAGTTGGACAGCCTGGCTGACGCGCTTTCCTTTGGGGCGGCCCCGGCCTTTTTGATCTACGCGAAGTACATCGGCGCTGACGGCGGCGCCATCGGGATACTCGGAACGGCTTTTTTCGCGCTCTGCGGAGTCCTTCGTCTCGCGAGGTTCAACGTGACCCACGTCGCCGGGGCCTTCTTTCAGGGCCTGCCCATCCCGGCCGCCGGCATGGCTCTCGCGTCGATCGTGATAGGCGGCATTCCCATGAACATGTATTTCGCCGTGTTCGTAATGGCGGCACTTGGTTCTCTCATGATATCGACCGTGCCGTATGGAAACCTCAAACTGCTCCGGAGGGACAATATCAACAAAGCGAAGGTCGCGCTTCTGATGGGCCTCACTCTATCATCTTTCGCCGTAATTCAGGAGAAGGCCTTGCTTGCCCTCATTGGGATATACATAGCGAGCGGGCCTTTTCACGTCAACTGGGGCAGGTGGCTCGCGAGAGATCCGCAGACGTACGATACGCCAAACCCAGAGAGAAAATAAAGAAAGGCTGATTTGATGAACGTTCTGAAAATAAATCGCCGAGGGAGCAGTCACCCCGGCGATTTTTATCTTTTTATCTTTTGATGTGCGTGTACTTCGGCAGAAGCTTCGGCGAAAAGTCTTCGCTTTTTATTCCAGCGTCGGCGAGTTCCTTCGCGTAGCGGCCGACGTGCCCGATGTTGAGCCCTTTCG
>JAITOY010000053.1 GCA_031289775.1 Synergistaceae bacterium | reverse complement strand
GACATCTTCAAGGCGAAGCACTCCGGCACGACTGCACTTGGCTACAATTACAACGTCGGCGACATCGCGTCGAGCGGCACGTCGCTGCGCGACATCGACAAGTTCTGGGACGCGAACGGCAAGTTCCTGCTGGAGGATCCGCAGACGATCACGATCACGCAGGGCGACGGCAAGACCGCCACGTTCACGCTCTACTCGACGGACACGATCGGCGACCTCGTGGATAAGCTGAACATCGCTATCGGCGATAAGGACACGGGCCTCGGGCAGAGTGAACGCATCAATGACGGAGGGTCGACGACGAAAAATTTTGCCCAGTATGTCACAGCCGCCTCCACCACCTCCACCGCCCCCTTCGATCCGTTCACTGTCGGAGGCACTATAGTCATCCAGAGCGCGATAAACGGCTATAACGGGACGCTCAGCTTCTCCGGCAACGAGGACATCATCAAGGCTCTGTCTCTCAACACCCTCCAAGAGGCCATGGAGAACAGCTTCGAAGTGTCCGTCTATGACGCGCACACGGGCGCGGAAGTCGCGAAGGACGTCAAGGTCACCGGCAACATTCTCTATGGCGTGGTGAACCCGAACGTCGACGTCAAGTTCGACCCGAACGCGGACATATTAGTGAACAGTAGTAGTAGTACAACGTTTCACGGCTACTACCTGTTAGACATCACAGCCGACGATCCTGATGACTATACGACGTACGTCCACCTCGCGGACAACACGACGGTCTTCCAGATCGGGGCGAACCAGGGCGAGGACATGGGCATCCACATCGGCAACATGTCGTCCGAGGCCCTCGGCGTCAACAGGGTGCTCGTGACGGATCGCGAGTCGGCCGCGCGCAGCATCTCGATAATCGACTCCGCCATCAACAAGGTGTCTCTCCCGCGCGCGAGGCTGGGCGCCTACCAGAACAGGCTGGAGCACACCGTCAACAACCTGACGACGGCCTCCACGAACCTGAAAGCCTCCGAGAGCCGCATCCGCGACGCGGACATGGCGAAGGAGATGATGGAGTTCACGCGATTGAACGTCCTGAGCCAGGCCGGCAACGCCATGCTCGCGCAGGCAAACCAGCTCCCGGCGAACGTGCTGACGCTGATCCGCTAAACCCTGATGCGCCAAACCGGCCAAGCCGGTTTGGCCTTTGACCTAGATAAGGTGGTGATGTCATTGAAGGTGCCGGAAATAACAGAGCCAATCCTCAACGGCGAACAACCCCGCGGCGAAACGGACTCCCAGGAGGCCGGACGGTCGTTGTCGGCCGAGAACAAGGGCGCTACGGTTTCTGTGGCCGCAATTGGCACCGCTCCTTTTGATAAGGATCGATTAAAAGATGCGCTTAAGGCGGCGGAGAGGTTGACCGAGTACTCTCACAGCAGGCTTAAGTTCGAGTATCAGGAGGATGCGGATGTCTTCCAGGTGTCCGTCGTAGACGGCGGCGACGAGGTGATACGCAAAATACCGCCAGACAGCATACTGCGCATGATCGAGAACCTGAAAAAATTCAGGGGCACCACGCTCGACACAAAGGCGTAAAAAAAGCGTATCGAACAGCAAAAAATCGGAGGGCCGGACAACCTGGCCCTCCGATTTTTTCGCGCGCTGCCCCGGCTGTTCGGCGATCTTAATCGTCCGAGCTGGAGCGCCGCGCCTAATGCATAGCATTGCGGCTTCTCCAAGTCAAGCGCGCGGGATGCGAGTTGGACTTGGAATTAGAATAAGAAGCGGAAATAACAAAAATATTATTGACTTGCTATCAAGACGCGTCTTTGGGCCGACGATAATAAACCTGACGGAATATGGTACAGCTCGCGTCAGAACACGTCGATGCAAGGACGCATATGTGTTTTGGTGTGTGGCTTGCCTGTCTAACTTTATCCGCTTATGTCTCGAGCATGGGCGGGTGGAAATTTACAGGGAGGTTTTACACATGCGTATTTTGCACAACGTTCCCGCCTTAGTGAGCTATAATGCGCTTACGAGGACGAACAGCTCGCTGTCGAAGTCAATAGAGAGACTTTCGACAGGCCTCAGGATCAACAGCGCCGCCGACGACGCGGCAGGGCTCGCCATCTCGGAGAAAATGCGCTCCCAGATAAACGGCTTGAACCAGGCGACCAGCAATGCGCAGGACGGTATCAGCATGGTTCAGACCGCCGAGGGCGCGCTCGGAGAGACGCACTCGATGCTTCAGCGCATGAGAGAGCTGGCCGTACAAGCGGCGAACGACACCCTCACTCAGGAGGATCGCAGCTTTATCCAGCTCGAGATCGACCAGTTGAAAGAGGAGATCACGCGTATCTCCACGACCACTCAGTTCAATAAAAAACAGCTCCTCGACGGCTCCGGCGGCGCGCTTTGGTCGACGGACAACCTGGAGACGAAGGTCATCGTCACCGGCGGCCTGCGCGTCGTCGACCAGTTTGGCCAGAAGGCCGCGAACGAGGGCAACTTCAAGATCACAATCGACTCTATCCCCGGCCAGGCCGAGGTTCAGAAGAGCGACATCTTCAAGATCAAGCACAAAAACGTAATCATGAGCAAGGGCGTCTCCACCCAGGCCGGCATAGACGACGTCCGCGTAGACAGCGTCCCGCCAGGCAAATACGTCATCTCGGCCACGACTGCCGTTCCAGGGACTATGCAGGCGGTGTTGGCGGAGTACTGCGCCAAAGATTCGGGAGGTTTATTCGCCAGTGCTCTCAATATCAACGCCACTGGCATAACCGCAATTGATCCTGACACTGGCGCCGCTTCCACTGCTAACGTCAACGCTCTTTTTGAGGTTCTCTCGGTCGACGTGCCCGGCCAGTCCATCACGATGCGCGTTCAGACTTTCATCCTTAACGAGGATGGGTCTGTGGATTCCAGAAGCGATCAAAACGTAATGGTGACGTCATCAGGCGTCATAGCCGGCGCGGTTGGCACTTCTTCTCCCGGCGGCGTCGGGCTCAGTATAGCCGGCGCGACTGATCTTCAGGTGCTCGACGCAAGCCTGTTGTCGGCAGGAGACAAGTTTGTCTTTAATATTACCGGCAACCCAGCCGCCAACGACGTCTACCTCACGGCAGAGGCTACGCTTAACACCGAATGGCCCGAGGCATGGTCTTCTGGAATTCCGGACGCCACATTTGGGGTCGATGCGACCGCTGTGCAAAATAGCGAGATTCAGCTCAGGCAGTTCTACCTCAATGAGACGAACGGCATCGTCTATGAAGGCAGCATCGTGCTTTCCACAAACGCTAACTTCACCACCACGAATCTGGCCTCGCCCGGAAGCGTTGTGGCGAGCTTCGAGGCCGCCTACATCGGCCAGGTGGCAAAAGGCGACGTCCAGCTCCGCGACCTCGACAAGTACTGGGACGCGAACGGCAAATTCCTGCTCGAGTCGCCCAAGACGATCGAGATAGTGCAGGGCGACGGCACAAAAGCCAGCATCACGCTCTACTCGACCGACACATTGGAGAGCATCCGGAAAAAGCTGAACGACGCGATAGCCTTCCAGCTCGGCCAGGGAAAATACGCGACTCAGGCCATCGACAACTTCGTCACGTTTGTGGAGAAAGGCGAGGAGAAGCCGAACACATTGGAGTCCGTCCCCGGCACGTTCGTCATCCGCAGCCTTGTCCCAGGCGCGGACGGCAAGCTGTCGTTCTCGGGCGACGAGGACATCATCAAGACGTTTTCGCTCAACATCATTCAGGAGTCGAAGGAGAGCCAGTTCCGCGTAGCCGTCTACGACGCGCACACGAACGTCACAGTGTCGCCGACGGTCACGATCAGCGGCAACAAGCTGTACGGCATAGTGGCGCCGAACATCGACGTCCGGTTCGACCCGATGGCCGGTATAACGGCTACTTGGAACCCGAAGACGCTTAACTTTAACCTGTCGAAATCAGCGACATACAGCACGATCGTCCACCTCTCGGACAACACGACCGTCTTCCAGGTCGGCGCGAACGAGGGCGAGGACATGAGCATCGACATCGGCAGCATGAGCGCGTTCGCGATCGGCATCAGCAACGTCATCGTCACCGACAGAGAGTCCGCGGCGTCGGCGATCGGCAAGATAGACAACGCGATCGGCCTCGTGTCTAAGCAGCGCGCGAGGCTCGGCGCTTACCAGAACCGCATGGAGCACACTATCATAAACCTGACCACGGCGTCGACGAACACGACGGCGGCGGAGAGCCGCATCCGCGACGCGGACATGGCCCAGGAGATGATGGAGTTCACGAAGCTCAACATACTTTCACAGGCTGGCAACTCTATGCTCGCCCAGGCGAACCAGCTCCCGCAGAACGTTCTCGCCCTCCTGAGGGGCTAACGTCGGGCCGGCAAGCAATAGCGCGCACGGCAGAAGCGGGGAGGCGAAACCTCAGCCTCTCCGCTTTTTAATGAGAAAACTTTATAACCAATGAAAAGCGAAAATATAATTTTTGCGGGGTGACCGCGTTGTTCAACGATAAATCGATCCTCATAACAGGTGGCACAGGCTCGTTCGGGAAGGCTTTTATCCGCGAGCTGACGAAAAGATATAAACCAGAGAGGGTAGTTGTCTACTCGCGCGACGAGCTGAAGCAGTTCGAGATGCAGCAGGTTTTCAACGGCAAATGTATGCGCTACTTCATCGGCGACGTGCGCGACATCTCGCGCCTCAACACTGGCATGACGGACGTGGACTACGTCGTACACGCCGCCGCGCTGAAGCAGGTGCCGGCGGCCGAGTATAACCCGATGGAGTGCATCAAGACAAACGTTCTCGGCGCGCAGAACGTCATAGACGCCGCGATAGCGAACGGCGTGTCGAAGGTGATCGCCCTCTCGACGGACAAGGCGGCGAACCCGGTGAATCTCTACGGCGCGACGAAGCTCTGCGCGGACAAACTTTTTGTGGCCGCGAACAACATCGTCGGGAAAAAAAACACGTCCTTCTCCGTCGTGCGCTATGGAAACGTGCTCGGGTCGCGCGGATCCGTCGTCCCGATCTTCCGGAAGCTCGCGCGAGAGGGTGCGAAAGCCCTGCCCATTACTGACGAACGCATGACGAGGTTCTGGATAACCCTGTCGCAGGGCGTCGAGTTTGTCATGCGGACTTTTTCGCGCATGAAGGGCGGCGAGATATTTGTGCCGAAAATTCCGTCGGCCCGCGTGGCGGACATCGCGAGGGCCGTGGCCCCCGGCCTCCCGTTCGAGGTGATCGGCGTGCGCCCCGGCGAAAAAATGCACGAGGTGATGTGCCCGACGGACGACTCTCACCTGACGCTCGAGTTTGACGGCCACTACGTCATAGAGCCGGCCATCACGTTTCGCTCCGTGCTCGACTACTCGACGGACGCGGAGGGCGCCGAGGGGAAGCGCGTCCCGGAGGGCTTCGAGTATAATTCCGGCACGAACCCGCGTTTTTTGTCCGGCGATGAGATACATGAGCTTTGCCGCGTCGGCGGCGACTGACGGCGCCGATATCGCATGGCCGCGCCGGCTGTTTTGGCTGTCTTGCCAGTCTCTCCCGAAACCGGCATCGTCAGGCTGGAGGATAAATTATATAAGGCTGTCCACCTGCGGGAATGTCTCGACGAGATCGGCGTTTCGCGAGGGGATCACATAGTGGTTCATTCGCGGATGATCGCGTTCGGCCTGCCCGTTTTTAAAGCGACCGAAGCAGGTCTCGCCCAGTTTTTAAACGCCTTCATCGGCGTTTTGTCCTCAGCGGTTGGGCCGGAGGGCGTCCTCCTGATGCCGGCTTTTACGTACAGCTTCTGCAAGGGCGAGCCCTACGACGTGCAAAACACTCCGTCGACAGTCGGCTCGCTGACGGAGCGTTTCCGGCAAGACGCCGGCGTCCGCAGGACGCGCGACCCGATTTTTTCGTTCGCCGTTTCGGGCGGCGGGGATTATCTCGATATATCAGACTCGTGCTTCGGCGAAAACTCCGTTTTCGACAAGCTGTACGCAAACGGCGGCAAGATACTCTTCCTCGGCACGGATATGGGCAGCGCGACTTACATTCATTACGTCGAGAAAAAATTTGGCGTTCCATACAGATATGACAAAATTTTCGGGGGGACGACGATAGAAAACGGCGTCGCTCGCGACGCGTCGTGTACATATTTCGTCAGGCGGCTCGGGGAAAAAAGTGTTTTTTCACCGGAAGCCCTGCGCAAAATGCTGGAGGAGTCGGGAAATTACAACGTCTCTCAGTTTGGCGCCGGCAAAATAACATGTGTAGATGCCCGTCGCTGCGCGGATTCCGTCATCGAGAGACTCGAAAAAAATCCTCTTTGCCTTTTGGGTTGACGGGGGAAAATCGCGTCGAGGCCGAGCGAGATAAAAATGAAGACAATCGCGATAATTCAGGCGAGGATGGCGTCGAGCAGACTGCCGGGGAAAATATTGAAGGACATCCATGGAAAGCCGATGCTGCAATACGAGCTGGAGCGTCTGCGCAAAATCCCCTCGCTCGACGAGATTGTAGTCGCGACGACGAGGAGCGCGGCGGACGACGCTGTCGCGGACTTTTGCGGGCGGTTTGGCGCGCTCGCGTACAGGGGTTCGGAGCACGACGTCCTTTCGCGCTACTACGAGGCCGCGCGGCTATATGGGGCCGACGTCGTCGTCAGGTTTACGGCGGACTGCCCGTTGGTCGACCCGTGCCTGTCGGAGCGAGTGATACGCCATTATCTGGATGAGGCCGGCAGCTTCGACTATTGCTCTGTCGACGTAAAAGAAACGACTCGCCCATATCCTCGCGGGATGGACACGGAGGTCTTCTCCATGAAGGCGCTCGCGGAGGCTCACGCGGAGGGCGTTTCGCAGGCGGAGAGAGAACACGTCACATATTTTATTTACAACAGGCCGGCGCGCTACAGGATTTGGTTCGCGACAGCGGATCGCGATCTCTCGAATTACCGGCTCACCGTCGACGCGCCGGAGGACTTCGAGCTTGTCGGCGAAATAATAAATTATTTTGCCAGGGCGAAACCAGCGAAACCAAATTTCGCTCTGAAAGATATAATCGCTCTGCTCGACGGAAACCCAAAATTAGCGAACTTGAACAAATCCGTCAGGCAAAAAGAGTTAAAGAAGAGCTAAAGAAGAGCTAAAGAATAACTTCATCGTTCGCGGGGGCCTCCTCGAGCAGTTCCGCGTCGATCAGTATTTTTGCGATATCTGCGAGTTTTAGCGCCGGTTCGCCAATTATTTCGCTGACTCTGAAGAGATCGTTTGCGCCGTCGCAGTAGGCCATAAAGTTCATTATGGATCGCGCCTCCCATGCCGAGCCGCGTGTCCCCATCGAAGGGTAAAGCCCCCTCGGCGAGAGCTGTGGTTCGCAGAGCGTCTTCACGCGATAGCGTCTGTTCGCCTCCAGCGACTCGACGATCTCGCGTATAAGGGCGAACGAGCCGGCGAGGGCGTCCGGAGTGATAAAGTTCATGTCGTCAGCGCTCGTGTGGTATTGCGGGAAATCGCCGAACCTCGTGCGAGTGAGGCCGCAGAGCGGCAGGTCGACGCCAGGCGCGTTGTACTGGCGTTCGTCAGAGCCCCTGCATAAAAATGAAAACGATTTAAAATTCGCGTCGAAGAACTTCAGCACGGACTTTGCCGCCCTGTCCGCGAGAGTGTTTGCATAGCGTGACGCGATGTACGAAAAATGTCCGGGGTCGCCGAGGCACGACAGATTAAAGCCGGCGATGACGCGCGATTTTAGCGCGTCCAGGTTCCTGCTCATGTACGTTATCGAGCCTATCGTCTCCGGAACAAAAACGAACCTGTACGAGTACCTGCGCGGCGCGTCCGCAACCCACGCCGCTACGTGGGCGGCTATACACGGCCCTGAGAGATTGTCGTTCGCCATGGACGGGTGGCAGATGTAGGCGCTGAAAAAAATTTCCTCGTCGCTCTCGCCGGGGAAAACGGCCTCCCCATAGGCCAGAGCCCCGTCCTTCAGCTCGCTGTCGATGTAGACGCGGTATTCCCCCTCTGTCAGGCTCGCTCGTTCTTCGTGGGAGAGGCAGAAGCCAAAACGTTCCTCATAATACGAGGTGACGTAAGGCACGGCGGACGGCATGTGCGGCAGCGAGTGAAGGTATTTTTGCAGTTCGGCGAGCGGCATGAGACAATCGACCGGCGTCGAGTAGCCGACGAGATGCAGGTTGTTCTTCAAAAACTCCGCTATCCGTCTCCCGTCCGGGCGCTCGATAAAAGCCTCGCGCACGTTCCACTCTTTTGGCACAGTCCAGTCAAAGGCCTTTGTCCCGCTCGGAACCTCGTGAACGGCCAAACCTGGGCAAACTATTTTGAGGATTTTGAGCGTCTCCCTCACACCGTCGCCTGTGATGCTGCGATTTATGGGGAAAAGCTCCGAGGCGAGCCCGTAAATCGACGCGCCTATGTCATTGCTCTCATCTTGCAAAGTCTGCAAAAATTGCAAAAAATCACCCACATTCGAAGGAATTGCTTGTGTGCGTCATTTTCCTGCGCGATTTTACAGCTTTAGGCGTAATATTGAAAGGGCTGATTTGTCGTTATCCAACATCAAGGGCCTAAATGCGTGACATTACGGAAAGTTATCCGCCGCTGCGGGCTGGGGCGCCTGCCCCTGGGTTTCCTTTATAAACGCGGCGTGACCGCCGAAATATATATGGGAGTTCATGTTTTGCAGACAGGGGATATATTGATGATTGACGATGGACAAGCGATATACGTGGCGGGCCATAAGGGCATGGTGGGCGCCGCCATTCTCCGCAGGCTCGTCTCGGACGGCCATAAAAATATCCTGACGCGCACGCACGCGGAGCTGGATCTGATGGACTCGGCGCGTGTGGACGCTTTTTTTGAGCGTGAGCGGCCCGGCGTTGTTTTTCTCGCCGCGGCGCGCGTCGGCGGGATCATGGCGAATATGAGGCATCAGTCGGTGTTTTTGTACGAAAATTTGCAAATTCAAAACAGTGTGATCGGCGCCGCGGTAAAATATAACGTCAAAAAGTTCGTTTTTTTGAGCAGCTCATGCACATATCCGCGTTTGTGCGGCCAGCCGATGAAAGAGGAATATCTCCTCACAGGGCCGTTCGAGCCGACGAACGAGGGTTACGCGATAGCGAAGACGGCCGGGATGAAACTGTTGCAATATTATAAGGCGGAGACTGGGATAAGGGCTCTTGTCGTCGTCCCTTGCAATTTATATGGGCCGAACGACAATTACGACCTGGAGGGCGGCCACGTTCTGGCGTCCCTCGTGAGGCGCTTTGTCGACGCGGCCGGCCCCGCCGCCTCAAAAGAGCCCGGCTGGCGCCCTCCGCTTCTCTGGGGGACGGGTTCGGCCTACAGGGAATTTATGCATGTCGACGACATGGTGGACGCGACGTTTTTTGCGATGAATAATCTGCCGGACTGCGATCTCGTCAACATAGGCACGGGGAAAGATATATCGATAAAGGCCCTGGCGGAGATGATCGCCTCCGCGGCCGGCTACGAGGGCAATATCCATTGGGATCCGGCAAAACCGGACGGTATGCCCAGAAAATGCCTCGACGTGTCGCGTTTGAAAAACGCCGGCTGGGAGGCCAGCATATCCCTAGAGGATGGCGTGAAGCGTATGATAGCGGAATATCGCGGCTTGAAAAGCGAGGGTTTGGTAAAATGAGCGCTGATAACGCATCGCCGAAAACGGCTGTTATAACTGGCGTCACGGGGCAGGACGGCGCGTATCTGGCCGAGCTGCTGCTGAAAAAAGGCTACGTCGTGCACGGGGTCAAGCGTCGCAGCTCGCTGTTCAACACGGCGAGGATCGATAAACTTTACGAGGACTTGCACAGCGAAAGCCCGAAATTTTTCCTTCACTACGGCGACCTGACCGACAGCAGCAACCTGATTCGCATAATTCAGGAGACGGGCCCGGACGAGATCTACAACCTCGCCGCCCAAAGCCACGTAAAAGTCTCGTTCGAGACGCCGGAGTACACGGCGAACGCGGACGGCATCGGGACGTTGCGAATTTTGGAGGCCATGCGCATACTCGGCATGGAGAAGCGCACGCGGTTTTACCAGGCGTCGACAAGCGAGCTTTACGGCAATGCGCGCGAGACGCCGCAGAGCGAAACGACCCCGTTTTACCCAAGGAGCCCTTACGCCGCCGCAAAGCTGTACGCGTACTGGATAACCGTAAATTATCGGGAAGCTTATGGCATTTTCGCGTCGAACGGCATATTGTTCAACCACGAGTCCGAGCTGCGCGGCGAGACGTTCGTCACCCGCAAGATAACGCGAGCGGCCGCCCGCATCGCCAAAGGCCTCCAGGACAAACTGTGGCTGGGAAACCTGAACGCGAAGCGAGACTGGGGCCACGCGGAGGACTACGTCGACGCGATGTGGCGAATTCTCCAGCACCACGAGCCGGGCGACTTTGTCATCGCCACAGGCGAGACCAGGTCGGTAAAGGAGTTTGCCTCTTCCGCCTTCAAATGCGCCGGTATAGAGCTGGAGTGGCGCGGCCAGGGGGTTGACGAAAAAGGGGTAGACATCTCTACAGGAAGGCCCTTGATAGAGATAGACCCAAGATACTTCCGCTGCACGGAGGTGGATCTGCTCTTGGGCAACCCCGCAAAGGCGGAGAAATTGTTGGGCTGGAGGCGAAAGGTCTCGTTCAATGAACTGGTGAGAAGAATGGTAGAAAACGACATGAACATAGTGAGCAAGGAGCAATCAATAAACGACGCCGGTTTCGACGTAAGCACGGCGCTCGAGGACAGGTGAGGGTTTTGGTGAACAAGCGTTTTTCGGGGCGGCAAAGGAACGCTCAGGATTTATCGGCGATGTCAAATCATATAATAAGCGTCTCGGAAAAACTGCTGAAAAGCGACTTGGGCGTCTTGTACGAGATAGCCGAGGCGCTGCTTGCCGTTAAAAAAAACGGCGACATAATCTTCACCGCCGGCAACGGCGGAAGCGGAGCGACTGCTTCACACATGGCCAACGACCTGATAAAGGGCTGTGCCGTAAACGGCAACCCAGGGTTCAGGGCCGTCTCCCTGGTCGACTCGTCGCCGGTGCTGACCTGCCTTTCAAACGATTTTTCGTATGACGACGTTTTTTCGTTCCAGCTGAGGTCACTGGCGCGCCCCGGCGACATCCTCATAGTTTTCAGCGGCAGCGGCAACTCGCCCAACATAATAAAAGCTCTGGAGTACGCCAGAAAAAACGCCATCAAGAGCATGGCGTTCGGCGGCGGCGCCGGCGGCAAAATGAACGGCCTGGCGGACACGTTAATGCTGGCCCCAACCGAGCGCATGGAGGAGATAGAGGACATGCACATGGTATACGAACACGCTCTCTCCGCTTACATGCGGGAGAGACTTTCGGCGGAGGTCTGGTACTGAGTGATGCTCCGCCGTTCGTCGTCAATGGCGAGCGCGAGAAGGACAGCGCCGTTATAGCGCTCGGCGTAGCCCTTCGATAATATCTGTTCCATGCCTTCACCGGCCGATTTTTTTGTGTC